>JANMQL010000089.1:0-1733 GCA_031370475.1 Hyphomicrobiales bacterium
CGCCGAAGCAGAAGTCACCGCGCTGTGTGTCGGCGGCCAGCAGCACCTCGAGCGCATCGAAGCCCGCACCGATCCACTTCGCGCACCAGCTGTTGATCGCCGCATCGTCGCACCCGAGCTCGTGGCGCAAGTACTCGAGAATGCGCCGATTGTTGATCGGGTGGATGTCGCAACCTACGACGGCCGCCAGCGCACGCACGCGGGCACGGTCGGCCGGGTCGGCCGGCAGCAGAGCGGGCATCGGATGGCGCTCCTCCAGCCATTCGATGATGGCCGGCGATTGGATCAGCACCCTGCCCTCGTGCACCAGTGCCGGTACCAGGCCCTGCGGGTTCAACGCCTTGTAATCGGCCTCGAGGTGCTGTTCGCTGCGCAGGTCCACCGGCACGTACTCGACATCCAGCCCCTTGAGCCGCAGCGCGATGCGCACCCGGTGCGAGGTGCCGCTGCGAAAGAAGTTGTAGAGCTGCATGGTCTCACTCGGCCGGGCCAACGTGCAGCACGACCTCGCCCACGCCTTCAACGCGGCCATCAATGCGGTCGCCGGCAATGACGGGGCCCACGCCCTCGGGGGTACCGGTATAGATCAGGTCGCCCGGCTGCAGGTGGTAGAACAGCGACAGGTCGGCAATGATTTCGCGGATGTTCCAGATCAGCTTGTTGACGTCAGAGTGCTGTTGGGTCTGGCCATTGACGGTCAGGGAGAGTTCCCCCTTGTCGATCACCACGCCGGGCATGGGCACGATTTCGCTGCACACCGAGGACTGCTCCACGTCCTTGCCCAGATCCCAGGGTCGGCCCTTGTCACGCGCGACCAGTTGCAGGTCGCGGCGCGTCATGTCCAGGCCGCAGGCATAGCCGTAAATGACCTTGTGGGCGTCGTCCTGCGAAACGCGAAAGCCCGGCGCGCCAATTGCGACCACCAGTTCCATCTCGTAATGGAAATTTGCCGTCTCGGGGGGATAGGCCACGGTGGCGCCGGACTCCACCAGCGTGTGCGGCGCCTTGGTGAAATAGAAGGGGCGTTCGACGGACTTGTCCACCGGCTTGCCCATTTCCACGGCGTGCGCATGGTAGTTGCGGCCGACGAAGAACAAGCGGTTGATGGGCAGGCGCTCGCTCCGGCCGCGCACCGGCAGCGAGTGCACGGGCGGGGGACTCCAGAGGTAGGTGGCTTGGGTCATGATTTTTCCTTGATTTCTTGAAGGGGTTAGCCGCGGTTCTCGAACACGCCGAGCTTGCGATGCAAGGGTGTTTCATCGGCAATGAAGACAAAAGCCGACGTGCTGGCCGACCGGTTGGACAGACTCACGGCGGAGTAGCCGGGCGCACAGCAGGTATCGGACTCGGCCAGCGTGAAGAGCTGGTCTTCAACGGCCACCTCGATACCGCCCTCGATCAGGTGGAACACCGACGCCGGCGAGCGCGACGGCAGCTTCAGCGTCTGGCCCGGGCGCAGCATCAAGGCGTAAAAGCCGAGGATGTTCTGGGCGTCGCCCCCCGTCTCTGGGTTGATGTAGGTGACCTGCACCGCTTCCAGTTCGGGCTGGTCGGCGGCCAGCGTCTCGAGCGCGGCGCGTGCTTCCAGCCAGGGGTAACGCAGCATCGGGTAGGCCTTGTTCGAACGCTCGAACACCGGCGTGGGCACCACCCCGCCACGGGCGTAGGCGCGGTCGGCGCGACCGGGATTAGCGGTTTGGCGCGGGCCATCGACGTGGTAGCTGGCTTCCATG
>JANMQL010000354.1:0-8562 GCA_031370475.1 Hyphomicrobiales bacterium
CCTTCGGCCACCTTCTCCCCTCCGAAAACGGAGGGGAGAAGGGGAAACTTTGGAGACGACGAGTGCAGGGATCGCGAGACGGAAGCGCCGCAACGCCGGAGGATCTCGCCGGCGCCGTGCTCACCGTCAATGTGGCGGCGATCCGCGACAATTGGCGGCGGCTGGCGAAGCTGGCGGGCCGGGCCGGATGCGGCGCGGCGGTGAAGGGCGATGCCTATGGCTTGGGCATTGCACCTGTGGTGCGCGCCCTCTGGGATGCGGGCTGCCGCAGTTATTTCGTGGCGCGGCCGAAGGAAGGCGAGGAACTGCGCGGCCATTTGCCGGACGCCGTCATCTATGTGCTGGACGGCCTGTTTGCCGGACAGGCGGAATTCTACGCCAAGCTCGATCTGCGCCCGGCCCTCATCTCGATCGACGAGGCGCGCGAATGGGCGGGCTTCGGCCGCGTCTATGGCCGCAAGCTGCCCTGCGCCCTGCATATCGACACCGGCATCAACCGGCTCGGTTTTTCGATGGCAGAATTCGCCAGCCTGCTCGAAGACAATTTCACCATGGACGGGCTCAACCTGGCGCTGGTCATGAGCCATCTCGCCTGCGCCGACGTGCCCGCCCATCCGCTCAATGCCCGTCAGCGCGACACCTTCGCCGCGATCCGGGCGAGGCTTCCTGGTGTTCCGGCAAGCCTTGCCAATTCCAGTGGCATTTATCTCGGTCCCGCCTATGCCCATGATCTGGTGCGGCCGGGGATTGCGCTTTATGGCGGCAATCCGCTGCCGGGCAAAGCCAATCCGATGGAGCCGGTGGTTTATCTCGAAGCCGCGATCATGCAACTTCGCGACGTGGCGGCGGGCGAGACCGTCGGTTACGGCGCCACCTGGCCGGCAAAACGCGCAAGCCGCATCGCCATTCTGGGAGCGGGCTACAAGGATGGCATTCCGCGGGCGCTTTCCTCCAGCGAGGAGCGCGGCCCGGCCCAGGTGGTGATCGCCGGCCGGCGCTGCCCGCTTGTCGGCCGCGTCTCCATGGACATGATGGCCGCCGATGTGACCGATCTGCCGCGCGATGCCATAGCCCGCGGCACCAGAGCCGAGATCGTCGGCCGGCATATCGGCGCCGACGAGGCCGCCTCTTGGGCGGGAACCATCTCATATGAGCTGTTCACCCATTTGGGCCGCCGCTATGCAAGGCTATATTCGGACAGCGAATCGGAACCCGCCGCTTGAACATCCTCGCCCACATCGGCCGCGCCACGCTCATCCTGCTTGAAGAAGTGGGCAAGGTGACGCTGTTCATCCGCGACGGCCTGATCCAGGGCCTCAGCCCCACAATCTATGTCCGCCAGGTGCTCGAGCAGATGCTGCGCATCGGCTATTTCTCCCTCCCCGTGGTCGGCCTCACCGCCTTCTTCACCGGCGGCGCCCTGGCGCTGCAAATCTATCTCGGTTCCTCGCGCTTCAATGCCGAGAGCCTGGTGGCCTCGATCGTGGCGCTGGGCATCACCCGCGAATTGGGGCCGGTCATGGCCGGGCTTATGGTGGCGGGGCGCGTCGGCGCGGCGATTGCCGCCGAGCTCGGCACCATGAAGGTGACCGAGCAGATCGACGCGCTGGTGACGCTCTCCACCAATCCGTTCAAATATCTGGTGGGGCCGCGACTTGTGGCCGCCGTCGTCACCTTGCCGCTGCTCGTCGGCATCGGCGACACGATCGGCATCATGGGCGGCTATATCGTCGGCACCCGCTCGCTGGGCTTCAACGGCTATGCCTATATCAAGAACACCGCCGATTTCCTCCAACTCGACGACGTCACCTCCGGCCTCATCAAGGCGGCCGTCTTCGGCTTCATCATCGCCGCCATGGGCTGCTATCACGGCTTCAATTCCAAGGGCGGGGCGGCGGGCGTGGGCCGCGCCACCACCAATGCCGTGGTGTCCGCCGCCATTCTCATCCTGACGGCGAATTTCGCCCTCACCTCGCTCTTGTTCTCGGAGTGAGGCGATGGCCGAGGCGCATATCGTTCTCAAGGACCTGCGCAAGGGCTTCGGTGCCAAGCAGGTTTTGAACGGCATCAACCTGTCGGTGCTCAAGGGTCATTCGCTTGTGGTGATCGGCGGCTCCGGCACCGGCAAGTCGGTGATGATCAAATGCATCCTCGGCTTGATTAAGGCCGATTCCGGCTCGATCCGGGTCGGCGGCAAGGAAGCGCTGGGGCTCAAGGGCGCCGAGCGCGACCGCTATCTCTCGCGTTTCGGCATGCTGTTTCAGGGCGGCGCGCTCTTCGACTCGCTGCCGGTCTGGGAAAATGTCGCCTTCGGCCTGATCCAGGGCCGCAACATGGCGCGCCCGAAAGCCAGGGACATCGCCATCGAGAAACTCCGTCAGGTGGGCCTCGGCCCGGAAGTGGCGGCACTTTATCCCGCCGAGCTCTCCGGCGGCATGCAGAAACGGGTGGGCCTCGCCCGCGCCATCGCCGCCGATCCCGAGATCATTTTCTTCGACGAACCAACCACCGGCCTCGATCCGATCATGTCCGATGTCATCGACAGGCTGATCGTCGATTGCGTCAAGCGGCTTGGCGCCACGACGATTTCGATCACCCACGACATGGCCTCGGCCCGCACCATCGCCGACGACATCGCCATGATCCACAAGGGCGAGATCGTCTGGCAGGGCCCGGCCAAGTCGATCGACAGAAGCGGCAATCCTTACGTCGACCAGTTCATCCACGGCCGCGCCGAAGGACCCATCAAGATGGAAGTGCTGAAGCCGTAGCGTCCGTAGCATGTGAATTCGGCCCGCACTCAAATTACGTCATCCCAGCGAAAGCCGGGACCCACGGAAAACACGAAACGAATGCCAATTGCGTCGCGCGGAACGATGGGTCCCGGCTTTCGCCGGGATGACGAAAAAATTTGCTCGTTCGGCAGCGGCCCGCGCCACCGGCAACAAAAAAGGGCCGCTTCGCAGCGGCCCTTTCCGTGAGATGCATTTGACTGCGCATCCCGTATTCGCAATCGTCAGGCCGCTACCTCCGCAGCGCCCGCGATCCGCGCGAGATTGCCGCCAAATACAGTGAACTCACTCGACATCGGATCACCTCCTTTCGCTTGTTGAAGCCCGGCGCCAATATGGCATGGCCCCGGCCAAGTTCAAGCCAATATCAGGCGACGATCTGCCAGAAGATCGCCAGGATGGCGATCCAGCCGACCGTGAACAGCGCCGTGCGCACGAAGGGCAGGCCGCTGATATGGCCGAAGTAATGGGCGACCCTCGCCCAGAAATAGATCGTCGCCCACAGCGCCGTGGTGGCATTGGCGGCAGCCGCCAGATGGGCGACGATCACCACCGCCGCGAAGGGCGCCAGATTCTCGATGGCGTTGTAATGGGCCTTCTTGGCGCGCGCCGCCCAGCCGGGCAGCGGCTCGTCGTCGGCTGTATAGCTGAGCGCCTTCATGGCGCCGACTTTCTGGATACGCGCCAGAATATAGGGAATCCACAACAGCGACGTGAATGCCGCGGTCCAGGCCAGCATGGTGAGATCGGTGGTCATCTGTCTCTCCTCTCGGTGCCGTCACGATTGTTGCCGTTCTTCGCCTAGGCCGCCATAGTCGAAGGCCCACGAGAACGGAATCAATCATGACCTCCGCCGATACTATCATCATCAATGCCCGCGTCCTCACCATGAATCCGGCGCAGCCGCGCGCCGAGGCGCTGGCGATTTCCGGCAATCGCATCGCCGCCGTGGGCGGCAAGGCCGACATCCTGGCGCGCAAGGCCAAGCACACGCGCATGATCGACGCCGGGATGCACACAGTGATGCCCGGGATCGTCGAGGGCCATGTTCACTTGTTTGGCGGATCGGTCGAGCTCGACAGCCTGATGCTCAATGGTATCAATGGCTTCGACAAGATAGCGGAATCGGTTTCGCAATTCCGGAAAAGCCGCCCGAAGCTCGGCATCGTGGTGGCGACCGGCATTGCCCACGAAAGCTTCGGGCCGGACACGCCGATCACCCGCCAGCTTCTCGACCGCATCGTGGCCGACGTTCCTTTCATCGCCGTGTGCTTCGACCATCACACGGTGTGGGCCAACACCAGGGCCATCGAGGCGGCCGGCATCATGGGCGGGCGCCGGCTTCCCACCGGCAACGAAATCGTGCTGGATGCCGCCAGCCTCGCGACCGGAGAATTGCGCGAGCCCGCCGCCTACATGTTCGCCCTGGCGCTGACGCCGACCGGCGGGCGCGAATGGCTCGGCATGACCACGGGCGAGAACCCGGTGCCGGCCGCAACGCCCGCCCAGCGCGCCACCGACGAAGCCTATTTCAGGAAGGGCATCGCCCATGCCGCCTCCCTCGGCATCACCTCCATGCACAACATGGACGGCAACCTCTATCAGCTTGAGCGCCTGCAGACCCTGCTCGACCGCGGCGAGCTCGACGCCCGCGTCGAGGTCCCGTTCCACCAGAAGAATTTCTTTGACGTCTCGCGCCTCGACGAGGCGGTCGAGTGGCGCGCCAGGTTCAAGGGCGACATGCTGCACTGCGACCGGGTGAAGATCTTCGTCGACGGCGTGCTGGAGACGCTGACCGCCCTGATGCTCGACGATTACCCGGGCTATCCTGGCAACAAGGGCGCGCCCCTGTTCAGCGCCGAAGAGTTCAACGCCGTCGTCACCCGCGCCGATCGCCACCGGTTTCAGGTCTCGACCCACGCGATCGGCGACGGCGGCGTCCGGCGCACGCTTGACGGCTATGAAGCGGCGCGCAAGGCCAATGGCCGCCGCGACTCGCGCCACCGCATCGAGCATATCGAACTGATCGATCCCGCCGACATTCCGCGCCTCAAGCAACTGGGCGTCGTCGCCTCGCTGCAGCCCATCGCCGGCGTCGGCGTCCCGGGCAATCCGCATGAACCGATCCTGAGCCGCATCGGCGGCAAGCTGCCCTATGCCTATGCCTGGCAGACGCTGCGCAACGCGGGAGCGAAAATCGCTTTTTCCTCCGACTGGCCGGTGGCGCCGCTCGATCCCTTCCTCGGCATGCAGGCGGCGATGACGGCAAGTCCCTTGCGGCCCGATTGCCCGCCCCAGGCGCAAAGCTTGATGGACACGCTGCACGGCTTCACCGCGGCCGGCGCCTACATGGAATTCATGGAGGACCGCAAAGGCATGCTGAAGGAGGGTTTCCTCGCCGATGCCGTCGTGCTCGACGGCGATATCGAGGCAACGCTCCCGCCCGAAATTTCCCGGCTCAAGCCCAATGTCACCATCTGCGACGGACGGGTGACGTTCGAAAAATAACAGGGAGCGGGCCTGATGCCTGCCCGCCCCCCGCCGTCCCGCAAAGCTTGCGTCAGACCGCCGCTTTGACGGCGATTTTCTGCACCTTTGCCTGGGCTTCGGGCGCCTTGGGCAACATTACTTTCAGGACGCCCTTGTCGAAGGAAGCCTCGACCTTGTCGGCCATCACTTCCACCGGCAGATCGAAAGACCGCTCGAACATGCCGTAGGAACGCTCGACGAGGTGATAGTTTTTCTGTTTTTCTTCCTTCTCGGATTTCTTCTCGCCCTTGATGGTCAGCACGCCATCCTTGAGCTGCACGTCGATGTCCTTGGGGTCGACGCCGGGAATTTCGGCGGTGACTTCAACCGTCTTGTCGGTTTCGGCGACATTGAGATCGATGGCCATCAGGCTGATGCGGGGTTCGGCGAGTGCCGGCATGCCGCGGGTGAAATCGCGGAACACCTGGTCGATTTCCCGTTGCAGGGAAGAGAAAACATCGGTTCCGGCCGCACGGCCGAAGATATCGGGGAGGAAGTGCTTGGTCATGGGAGCCTCCGTTGATTTGCGTTTAGAACAATTTATCCGGCCCCTTCCGTCCCGCCTTGATACACGTCAAATCCGCTTGCGTTCGCTGATTGTTCCGTCCACTATCGGCCATGGCCAAAGCCTCATCCAATTTCGTCTGCCAGTCCTGCGGCGCCTGTCGCTATGCAAAAGAAAAGCGTCCTCGCCGGCATGTGGACGAATTTATTTTTCGCTTGAACCACGTGGACGTGAAGCGGCAATCTCTGGGATACTTGGCGAGTCTTGCGACCTCGTCTTTTGATCCTCGGATCGTGAGTAATCGGATCGCTTAACATGGAGTTAGCGGCATGAGCGAGGGTCTTTCGGTGCTAGATCGTGTAACCGGCGTCAGCCTCAAACACAACCTGAAGCCGAGGCCCGCTCCTATTGAAAAACCGTCCGGAAATATCGTATTTCGGACTGACTTGGGCCAATTGCTGGTCGAGGACTGTTTGATCGCTCTACGCGATCTTCCGTCCAATAGTGTCGATCTGGTGATCACGTCACCGCCATATGATGGACAGCCCAAGTACGGTAACGGCGAAAAGTACGAGCGGGATTGGTACAAAGACTTTTTTTTGCTGGTAACAGCGGAAGTCTTGCGCGTGCTCAAACCGACCGGCAGTTTCATATTGAACTATCGCTCGAAGCGCCGAGGAAATGAGCGCGGTCTGTTGCAATATGAAATGATTTTCTGGCTACGCGACCAGGGATTTCTTTTTTGCGAGGACTTCGTATGGGGCAAGCCATCCCCCCCGCCGGGACGGTTTAACCGCTTTCTGAAAGATGCCGTTGAGTATTGCTTCCAATTTGCCAAGGGGCCGGATTGGCAGTTTTTCCCGGAGCATTGTCTTTCCCCCGCAAGATGGGACGCGAAAGATCGAGAGCGCCGGAAGAAACTGGCTCACAATTATGTCAGGGCCAATGCTCCGTCGGGCCAAGGCCGGAAGCGCGTGCAGGCCGGTCCCGACATGGTACGCCCTTCGACGCTTCTGCATCTTGAACCGGATTTCAGCCCAAACCCGGTAAAGCACCCGGCCCGGTTCCCCTTGGCTCTACCAACTTTCTTCATCAATTTATTGACCGAGCCCGGACAACTGGTCGTCGACCCATTTGGCGGGACGGGAACCACGGCATTGGCTGCCGAGCGGCTTCACCGGCGATGGCTGGTGACGGAGATCGACCCAAAATACGCCGCGGTGGTGGCGGCGCGCTTTAAGACGGGCAAGTAGAGCATGCCCCCCCGCCGATAGGATCGCCACGGCGGTAAGGGAGATTGCGTCCGCGAAAACTTGGAACAAGCGCGTATCGCTCATTCGAGAGATACCGGAAGAGTTCGGAAAATCTCAGCATCAGGCGGTATATGCCGCGATAGCCGAGTCGGTTTACGTAGCCGACATGGCACCGGATTTCGCTTACATACACTGGCGGGACGATTACGAGCTTCCGGCAATAGAGCGCGCTTACCAAGTAGCGCATGCACTGACCCGAGGATTCACACACGTCGATGCCGATGCACTGGCGGAAATTATGGAAGCCGAGCCGTCAACACTGAGAATATTCCGGCTTCTTCTCGGCTTCACCACGCAGGAGTTTGCGGCCTCAACGGCAATCGCCGCAGTTCGGTTGGAAACATTGCCGCTGTCGAACAGTGCCGTGAAATCGATGGAGAACGGCAAGGCGGCAAGAGCAAACAATAGAAGATCGGCGGCTGCAAAATTAGCGGCAGCCGTTATCGATCAAGCTATACGCGGCGATCTCTTTGCTCGACCCTCCAGCGGCATGCGCACCAAGATCGACAAACCGGACACCGTATCCGGATGGGAAACGATACGAAAATACTCCATTGAAAACGTGCCCTTCCCGGTGTTCTTGCATCAGCGCCACTATGGCGGCGCGTTTCGGCAGTTGTTGGATGCGACTTCCGGACGGCGCGGCAACATCCTCGAACAGGCCGTGGAGGAACTATTCAAGTCCAAGGGTATTCGATTTGTCAGGACCGGACCCAACACCAAAAAGACCATCGCCGCGAAGTTCGGTCTAACCGTGAAACCCGCCCCCGATTTTGTGGTTCACGATGCGAGAGGACAGGTAAAGGCAATTCTGGAATGTAAACAGGCGAATGACGGCGGAACCGCACGTGACAAGGCCGCAAGATTCTCCGCATTGCGGACCGAGGCCATGCGCCTTGGTGGCATTCCCGTATTTGCCGTTCTTGCGGGTCTGGGATGGCGGCGAACGGCAGACACCCTTGGACTTGTTGTACGAGATACCGACGGCAGGGTGTTCAGCGTCAAGACACTGGAATCGATGATGAGCGTGGAACCATTTCCCGGCCTGGCCGGTTAGGGATGCAAGCATATACGCCCCTTGCGTTCGCTGATTGTTCCGGCCTATATCGGCCATGGCCAAAGCCTCATCCAGTTTCGTCTGCCAGTCCTGCGGCGCCGTTGCCTCGAAGTGGTCCGGCCGCTGCGAGAACTGCGGCGCGTGGAACACCATCATCGAGGAAGCCACGGGCGTTCCCGTCTCCGGCGCCAAGGGTTCGGCGCTGCCCAAGGGCAAGGCATCGCGGCTGGTGGGCTTGCGGGGTGAAAGCCCGGCGCCGCCCCGCATCATGACCGGCATCGGCGAGCTCGACCGGGTGGCGGGCGGCGGTTTCGTGGCCGGTTCCGGCGTGCTGATCGGCGGCGATCCGGGCATCGGCAAATCGAC
>JANMQL010000374.1:0-5476 GCA_031370475.1 Hyphomicrobiales bacterium
AGGCCGCCGGGCTTCAGCATGGCGGCGCAGATGCGGGTGAAGGCGGCGGGGTCGGCCACATGCTCGATCACTTCCATGTTGAGGATGATGTCGAAGCGCTCGCCGGCCCGCTCCAAGTCTTCGGCGGTGCCCACCCGGTAATCGATGGGCAGTTCCTGCTCCTGCGCATGGATGCGGGCGGTCTTGATGTTCTTTTCCGATGGATCGACGCCGACGACATCCGCCCCGAGCCTAGTCATGGGTTCCGACAGGAGCCCGCCGCCGCAGCCGATATCGAGGAGCCTGAGGCCCGCGAAGGGCGCCCGGGCGAAGGGGTCGCGGGCGAAGCGGCCACAGACCTGTTCCTTGATATGGGCGAGCCTGACCGGATTGAAGCGGTGCAGGACGCCGAACTTGCCTTTCGGGTTCCACCATTCGGCGGCGAGTTTCGAGAATTTCTCGACTTCGGCGGGGTCGAGGGTGGCGGCGGCTTCAGCATTCATCTTGGGCATCCATTTTCGGCGGCTAATATTGCATAAGCAAAGCCCGTCATCTATGAGTACGCCGCGCCGCACCCTCGGGACTATCAATACAATCGATTTGACCGCAGCCGGTTCACTGCAGAAGAGCCGTTTTGCGGGGTTGAAAGGCAGATCATGGGCCGTTTGGTCATGAAATTCGGCGGGACGTCGGTTGCGGATATCGAAAGAATCCGCAACGTTGCCCGCCATGTGGAACGCGAGGTCAAGGCCGGCCAGCACGTGGCGGTGGTGGTCTCGGCCATGGCGGGAACCACGGACCGGCTGGTTGGCTGGTGCCGGGAGGCCGCCACCGTCCACGATGCCCGCGAATATGATGCGATCGTCGCCTCCGGCGAACAGGTGACGGCGGGCCTTCTGGCCATAGTGCTTCAGGACATGGGCATTCCGGCCCGCTCCTGGCAGGGCTGGCAAATTCCCTTGAAGACCGACGGCGTGCATGGCGCCGCCCGCATCGCCGAGATCGACGCGGCCGAAATCAGGAAGCGCATGGAACAGGGCCAGGTGGCGGTGATCGCCGGCTTCCAGGGCATCGGCCCCGACAAGCGCATCACCACCTTGGGCCGCGGCGGCTCGGATACGTCGGGCGTGGCGATGGCCGCCTCCCTCGATGCCGCCTGCGACATCTATACCGACGTCGACGGCGTCTATACGGCCGACCCCCGCATCGTGACGGCCGCGCGCAAGCTTGACCGCATCTCCTACGAGGAAATGCTGGAAATGGCTTCGCTGGGCGCCAAGGTGCTGCAGACCCGGTCGGTTGAACTGGCCATGGTCTACAAGGTACCCTTGCAGGTGCGCTCGAGCTTCGAGGCGCATGATTCGCCCAACCAGAACAAGCCGGACGGCACCGGTCCCGGAACACTCGTTTGCGATGAGGAACGTATCGTGGAACAGCATGTAGTGAGCGGCATCGCCTATTCGCGCGACGAGGCGAAAGTCTCGATTCGCAAGGTGAAAGACCAGCCGGGCGTTTCGGCCTCGATCTTCGGCCCCCTGGCGGAGGCCGACATCAGCGTCGATATGATCGTGCAGAACGTCTCGACCGACGGCACCAACGCCAACATCACCTTCACGGTCGCCCGCAAGGACCTGCGCAAGGCGATCGAGGTGCTGAACGGCGCCAAGGACAAGGTGGGATTCCAGGAACTCAACCATTCGGCCGACGTCGCCAAAGTGTCGATCGTCGGCATCGGCATGAGGAGCCACGCCGGCGTGGCGGCCAAGATGTTCCGGGTGCTGGCCGAGAAGGGCATCAATATCCAGGCGATCACTACGTCGGAAATCAAGGTGAGCGTGCTGATCGACGAGGCCTATACGGAACTCGCGGTCAGGGCCCTGCACCAGGCCTACGGTCTCGAGGGCGCGCACTGATCCGATGAAGCCGGGCAATCGCCATAGCCTGACGACGGCGGGGAGCGGCTGATGGCGATGTCCGCCCTCGGCCCGCGCGTCCTGCTCAGAAGGCTCCGCGAGGCCATGGCGGAGCCGGTGACGGCGCAGAAACGGCTCGACAAGATCGCCACGCTGATCGCCGCAAACATGGTGGCGGAAGTCTGCTCCATCTATGTGATGCGGACCGGCGACGTGCTCGAGCTCTACGCCACCGAGGGCCTGAAGCGCGAGGCGGTGCACAAGTCCAGGCTGAAGATGGGCGAAGGTCTGGTCGGCACCATTGCCGAGCAGGCGATCGGCCTCAATCTCGACGAGGCCCAGGCTCATCCGGCCTTCAAATATCTCCCCGAGACCGGCGAAGAAATCTACCACTCCTTCCTCGGCGTGCCGATCATGCGGGTCGGCACGGTGATCGGCGTGCTGGTGGTGCAGAACCGGACCCGGCGCCACTACACCGAGGAAGAAGAAGAGGCGCTGCAGACCACCGCCATGGTGCTGGCGGAAGTCATCGCCTCGGGCGAGTTGCGCGAAGTGGCGCGCGAGGTGGCGGCCGACGTCGCCCATATGCGCAGCCATCATTTGCGCGGCGATTCGCTGGCCGAAGGCGTGGCGCTGGGACACGCGGTGCTGCACGAGCCGCGCGTTGTGATCCAGAACCTGATCGCCGAGGATATTCCGAAGGAAAAGAGGCGCATCGAGGAGGCGGTGGGGCAATTGCGCGATCATGTCGACGCGCTGGTCGACGGCTCCGAAACCGAACGCAGCGGCGATTACACCGACGTGCTGGAAACGATCCGCATGTTCGCCCATGACAAGGGTTGGCTCGGGCGCTTGCGCGAGGCGGTCGATACGGGCCTCACCGCCGAGGGCGCCGTCGAGCGGGTGCAGAACGACAACCGGGCCCGCATGCAGCGCACCCCCGATCCCTATTTGCGCGAGCGCATGCACGATCTCGACGATCTGTCGAACCGTCTGTTGCGCATCCTGACCGGGGCCATGGCCACCGCCTCGCGCGGCGACCTGCCGCACAACGCCATCGTCGTGGCGCGCAACATGGGCCCGGCCGAGCTGCTCGATTACGACCGGGCCAAGCTGCGCGGCGTCATTCTCGAGGAAGGCGGCAAGACCAGCCATGTAGCGATCGTGGCGCGGGCGCTGGGCATTCCCGCCGTCGGCCAGGCCGGGGGCCTGATCGACCTGATCGACACCGGCAGCCCGATCATAGTCGACGGCGGCACCGGCGAAATTTTCGTGCGCCCGTCGAGCGACCTGCAGAAGGCCTATGCCGAGAAGGTGCGCTTCTATGCGCGCAAGCAGGCGCAGTATGCGGCATTGCGCGAGGTTCCGGCGGTGACCCGTGACGGCACGCGGATCGAACTCAACATCAATGCCGGTCTCCTCGTCGATCTGCCGCACCTGCACGATTCGGGCGCCGACGGCATCGGCCTCTACCGTACCGAACTGCATTTCATGATGGCGCAGCGCTTTCCGCGGCTCACTTCGCAGGTGCGCCACTATGCGGCGATCATCGCCCAGGCGAACGGCAAGCCGGTGGTCTTCCGCACCCTCGATATCGGTGCCGATAAAGTGCTGCCCTATCTGAGGCAGCCGAAGGAAGACAATCCGGCCATGGGCTGGCGCTCGATCCGCATGGCGCTCGACCGGCCGGCCCTGTTGCGCCTGCAGGTGCGCGCCCTGCTCATGGCCGGGGCCGGGGAATCCATGAAAATCATGTTCCCGATGATCGCCGACGTCGAGGAATACCGGCGGGCGGTGGAGGTGGTGGAAGCCGAGAAGACCTATCTGATGGCGCGCGGCCATAAACTGCCGGCCAAGCTCAAGCTCGGCGTGATGATCGAAATTCCCTCGCTCATCTGGCAGCTCGACCAGCTCTTGCCGATGGTCGATTTCGCCTCGATCGGCTCCAACGATCTGGTGCAGTTCCTGTTCGCCTCGGACCGCGGCAATCCGCGGCTGGCCGGCCGCTACGATCCCCTGAGCCCGGCGGCGCTGGGGGCAATGCGGCTCATTGTCGAGAAAGCGGCCCAACATGGCAAGCCCGTCACCCTGTGCGGCGAGCTCGGCGGGCGGCCGCTCGAGGCCATGGGCCTCGCCGGCATCGGCCTCACCTCCATATCCATGGTTCCCTCGGCGGTGGGGCCGGTCAAGGCGATGATCCTGTCGCTTGACCGGGGAAAACTCTGGACCTTCATGCAGCCGCTGCTGGCGAGCCCGCTGCACTCGATCCGGCCGGAACTCCTTGAATTTGCCCAGCGTAACGGCGTTGTCCTGTGAAGGGACAATTGATAGTCCGCCGTTAGCCGACTGCTAACCATTCTCGGTCATTGTCAGGGATAAGTAGGTTAGTGGACCGTTAAGGTCCGGTAGAGCCGAGAGTGTTGCAGCATGGACGCCCAGGATAGCCAGGTTCGCGGAAACGGCGAAAATTTCGCCGAAACTCCGTCCCACTTCCGTCACAAGCCCGACGGCGCGCTCGATCCGGCGGGCGAGGCGGGCTGGTACCTGCAGCGTGAGCGCGAGCGGCGCGGCGAGAGCCTGGAACAGGCGGGCGAAGCCACCGGCATTCATCCCTATCATGTCGAGGCCATCGAATATGGCGACATGACGCGCATGCCGCACCGGCTCGAGGCCCTGGAGATGATCGGCGTCTACGCGCAATATCTGGGTTTCGATCCCGATCCCCTGGTGCATCATTATGCCCGCTTCCTGCCGCGGCCGGCCGTGGCGCCGCGCCTGCAGCATCCGGCCAATCCGCAGCCGCTTTCCAGCGCCAAGATCCTGAGTTTCGGCCGGCTGCCGCGCCTGCCGCGCATCGATTTCAAGTTGCCGGGCGGTCCCGGCGGGCTGGTTGCCTCTCTGGCCGGCGCCATCTTCCTGTTTGGCGGCGTCAGTTTCATGATGCTGCCCGCAGCGGATGACACCGCCGAGCCGCAAGTGGCCGAAGCGGGCGATCCGATGCCGACCGCCACCACGTCCAAAAAGACCGCGCAGATCAAGATCACCCAGGAGGCGATGCCCGACGATCAGCCTTTGGCCACGGACGAAATGGCGGGCACGGACCTGACGGGCCTGGCCGGGTTGATCGAAGGCGAGCCGGCATCGGCAAAGATCGTCGCCCGCATTCCCGCCGAGGAAACGACGGCCTCCATCACACCGCCGGCCGCCGCCACGGGCGGATCGCGGCTGGTGCTCAAGGCCAAGGCGCCGGTATGGGTGCGCATCGAGGATTCGCAGGGCAATGTGGTGATGACGCGCATGCTGATGAAGGGCGAGACCTATGCGGTGCCCGACCGCCAGGGGCTGGTGGTCATCGCCCGCGACGGCGGCCTTCTGAACTATGTGATCGACGGACAGGAAAAGGGCATCCTGGGACCGCCCGGCGAAATCCTGGTCGGCAAGTCGCTCGACCTCAAGGCGCTGGAAGAGCAGGGCTGATACTTCCGGAAGCCTTGGCGAAGCGGCCGGGCTTCGAGTAGAAGCCCCGGCCATGACCGCCGTTCCGCAGGAAAAACTCGACCGCATCATCCAGCGGTTCGCTACCC
>JANMQL010000389.1:0-28075 GCA_031370475.1 Hyphomicrobiales bacterium
CGCGGCGGGCGGCACGCTGAGAGACGCTTGCACGGATGGAGCCGGCGCGCCATGGTGCGCGCCGGTCCTTGCGGGGAATTTTCATGCGCGCCAAATCGAAAGTCATCGTCACCTGCGCCATCACCGGCTCGATCCATACGCCGTCGATGTCGCCCTATCTGCCGGTGACGCCCGACGAGATCGCCCAACAGGCGATCGATGCGGCAAAGGCGGGGGCGGCGATCCTGCATCTGCATGCGCGCGATCCCGAGACGGGGCGGCCGTCGCCGTCGCCGGAACTGTTCGGCAAGTTCCTGCCACGCATCAAGGCGGGATGCGATGCGGTGGTCAACATCACCACCGGCGGCGGCCAGGGCATGTCGATCGACGAGCGGTTGGCGGCGGCGGAACGCTTCTCGCCGGAAATGACATCGCTCAACATGGGGTCGATGAATTTCGGCCTCTTCCCCATGCTGGGCCGCTACAAGGACTTCAAGCACGACTGGGAGCGCAAGCATCTCGAAGGTTCAACCGACTTTATTTTCCGTAATACTTTCGGTGACATAGAGAAAATATTGAAGAGATTGGGCGAAGGCCACGGGGTGCGCTTCGAATTCGAATGCTACGATGTCGGCCATCTCTACACGCTGGCCCATTTTCTCGACCGCAAGCTGGTCAAGCCGCCGCTCTTCGTGCAGACGATTTTCGGAATCCTGGGCGGCATCGGGGCGGATCCGCAGAATGTGCCGATAATGCGCGAGACCGCCGAGCGGCTGTTCGGCGACCAGTATCACTGGTCGGTATTGGCGGCGGGCCGCTTCCAGATTCCCTTCTGCACCATGGCGGCAACGATGGGCGCCAATGTGCGGGTGGGCCTGGAGGACAACTTGTTTCTCGGCAAGGGTAAGCTGGCGCCGTCGAACGCGGCATTGGTTTCCAAGATGCGCCATATTCTGGAAGAGCTGTCGATCGACATCGCCACTCCCGCCGAAGCCCGCGCCATGCTGGAGCTCAAGGGGCCGGCGAGTGTCAAGTTCTGAGACGGCGGCATCCGAAAGTTGACGCCATGCGGTGGACGGCCGCACGCGCCGTCATCATATTGCCGCTTTGGCCTGCTTGATGATCAATCGGATCGCGTGGCGCTGAACCGCGGTTGTTACCCGTTATCGCGCGTATGTCTTTGATTTTGAGTAGCTCTTATTGGCTCAACCCAATCGAGGAGACGCCCATGGCCAATTCGCCGTCCAAGAAATCCGCCAAAACCGATCGCAATGCTTCCGCCGTGTCCTGGGTGCAGATGCTGGCCCGATGGAACATGGAAATCGCCTCGCTCTATGGCAAGCGCATGCAGGAATATTGCATGCTGCCGGCCAATCTGATGCGGTGCGCCTCGCCCGACGATCTCGCCCGGGCGCAAGAAGAGTTTTCGCAAACCCTGCTGGCGGACTATCGCGAGTCGGCGGAAAAACTGGCGCGCGCCATCGGCGCCGGTGCCGCCGAGGGCGGCAGCGGATATGCGGCGGCACTGCTCCGGGCGCAGGAGGATGCCCGCGACATTCTGGATCAGGCCAAGGCCCAAGCGCAGCGGATCGTCGAGGAGGCCGAGGCGCGTAGCGCCGGGCCGATGGCCGCGGGCGCGGAAACCAAGGCGGCTTGATCGCCGGAACATTTCGCGGCCGGTCCGGCCTTAACGCAGGGCAGGCACGGCGGCGACCGCCGAGGCATGGCTGCGCAGGTGCCGGTAGAGATGGAATTCGAACCGCCGGAACAGCCACAGGGTCGCGTAGGTCAGCATCAGATAGACGACGGCGATGGTGATGAAAATCTCGTAGGGCGAAAAAGTGCGGGCGATGATGATGCGCGCCACGCCGGTCATGTCGAGAACGGTAACCATGCTGGCCAGGGACGTCGACTGCAGGACGAAGATTACCTCGTTGGTATAGGCCGGAAAGAGAATGCGCAGCGCGATGGGCAGGGTGATGCGGCGCATCGTGGTCATGGCCGACATGCCCATGGCCCGGGCCGCTTCGATATCGGTGTGGGGCACGTTGCGGATGGCGCCGGCGATGATCTCGATCGTGTAGGCGGCGGTGTTGAGGGTGAAGGCGATCAGGCAGCACCAATAGCCGTCGCGCAGAATGGGCCACAGGAACGAGGCGCGCAGCGTCTTGAACTGGGCGAGGCCGTAATAGATCAGAAAAAGCTGGATCAGCATGGGCGTGCCGCGGAAGAAATAGGTATAGGCCCAGATGGGCAGCGATACGGATTTCAGCGGAGAAGTGCGGGCGATGCCGAGAGGCAGGGCCAGCACGATGCCGCCAAGGATGGTGAGAATGGTCAATTGGATGGTGGTGACCAGGCCTCCCGCCAGCTCCGGCAGGCTGGTGTAGACAAGCTCGAAATCGATGCCGTTCCACATGGCTCAGCTCCGCCGGAAACCGGCCGAGGCCCAGCGCTCGGCCCGCAGACGCAGCAGGTCGGATAGCGCCGTCATGGCGAGGTAGAGAAGGCTTGCCAGGAAGAAGGTGGTGAAGGGCTTGTGGGTCGGGCTCTTGATGAGGTCCGACTGGCGGGCCAGTTCGGTGAGGCCGATAACGGAGGTGATGGATGTGGCCTTGAGCAGGGTAAGCCAAAGATTGCCGAGACCGGGAATCGCCAGCCGCCAGGCCTGGGGCAGCTTGATGCGGAAGAATATCTGCCCCGGCGACATGGCATAGGCCTGGCCCGCGTCGATCTGGCCTTGCGGAATGGCGAGAAAAGCGCCGCGGAAAATCTCCGTGGCATAGGCGCCGTAGACGAAACCCAGAACGATGGTGCCCGCCAGAAAGGCATCGATGTCGACGCGAATATCGCCGCCCGACAGCGACAGGAGTTTCTGCAGCAACACCGTGCCGCCGTAATAGACGATGAGCATCAGCACCAGTTCGGGCACGCCGCGCACCACGGTGGTGTAGACGGCCCCCGTCCGGCGCAGCCAGCGGCGTTCGGAAAGGCGGGCGAGGGCGCCCAGCATGCCGAGGACAAGCGATACGGCCATCGCCGCGATGCCGACTCCCACGGTAATGGCGGCGCCCTCCATGAGAAGGTGGCCGTAACCCTGCAGATCGAAAAATTGCGGTAGCGCCATCATTCATGTTCCGGCGGCGCCCGCGAGGGGCGCCGCCAGCGCAGCGGCTATTCGCCGTAGATATCGAAATCGAAATACTTGGCGTCGATTTTCTGGTAGCTGCCATCGGCGCGCATGTCGAGAATGGCCTTGCTGACGGCGTCGCGCAGATCTTCCTCGCCCTTGCGCACGCCGATGCCTTCGCCCTTGGAGCCGAAGTCCTTCTCCGCCCAGATATTGCCGACCCGCGCATAGTCGGCGGCGCTGTCGGATTTGAGAATGCCGTTCTGCAGCACGATGAAATCGTCGAAGCGGGCGTCGATGCGGCCGGCGGTCATGTCGAGGTCGGCGCTTTCGGAGGAATCGTAGACCACGACTTCGACCTTGGGCCATTTCTGCCGGGCGAAAGTTTCGTAAGCCGTGGCGCGCTGCACGCCGACTTTCTTTCCGGCCAGCGACTCGGGATCGACGAAGCCGTCGGCTCCCGCCGTAATGCCGGCCGACTTGTTGGCCACCAGCGCGGTGGGGCTCTGGTAATAGGGAATGGAGAAATCGATCTTCTCCTCGCGCTCGGGGAGAATGCCCATGGAAGCGACGATCAAATCGTATTTCTTGGCGATGAGGCCGGGGATCATGCCGTCCCAGTCCTGCTTGATGATGTCGCAGTCGGCGTTGAGCTTTTCACACAGCGCCTTGGCGAAATCCACATCGAAGCCCTGCAGGCTGCCGTCGGCATCGACGAAGTTATAGGGCGGGTAGGCGCCTTCCGTGGCGACAATAAGTTTGCGCTTGTCGGCTTGGGCCGCACCGGCCAGCGCCGCCACCGCAAAGACCACCGCGAGAAATCTGACGAACTTCATGGTACGTTCTCCCTGCTGTTGAATTTTCGTCCAATCTAGGGGCATTTTGGCATCGCTGTCCAGAAGGCCGGGTTCATCGATGCGGATCGTCTCCTATAACATCCAGTGGGGCAAAGGCCGCGACGGCCGCATCGATCTCGGGCGGATCGCGCGGGCGATCGGCGATGCCGACGTGATTGCGCTGCAGGAGGTCGAGCGCAACTGGCGGGAACAGGAATACCCGGACCAGGCGCTCCGGCTGGCGGGATTGCTGCCGGATTTTCATTGGGTATATGGGCCGGCGGTCGATATGGACGGCGGCAAGGGTGTCAGGCGGCAGATCGGCAACATGATCCTGTCGCGCCTTGCCATCACATCGACGCGCACCCTGCCGCTGCCGGCCTGGCCGGTTGCCGGCCACATCAACGACCAGCAATCGATGATCGAGGCGGTGATCGGAAATGCGCTTCGCATCTATAATGTGCATCTCAACTATCTGGCGCGCGAGCAGCGGCTGGAGCAGATCGAAAGGCTTTTGGCCTTCATCGGCGAGGCGCCGCGGCTTGGCGGCCCGGTAACGGCGCCGGGGAGAGCGGCACTCGGCCCCGAGGACGAGTGGATGGTGTTGCCGGACGGCCGGTTTCCGCAAATGCCCACGCCCGCCATTCTGCTCGGCGATTTCAATTCGACACCGCCGAGCCCCGAGCTTACGACGGTCGCGGCGGAGCGGAAGGCGTTGCATGGCCGCTTTGCCAGTGCGCTCGCTCTTTGCGGCATGGGCGACGATGAGGGTGTGACCTTTCCCGGCGGCGGCGAGCCGCTGAGGCTCGACCACATTTTCGCCTCGACGGAGCTCGCAAGGAATATCAGGCGCGCCTGGATTGACACCGATGCGGCGGGCTCGGACCATCAGCCCGTCTGGGCGGAGTTCGATATCGACATGCCCAGTTAATCGGCGTCCGACAGCTTCTCGATATTTTCGTTGGCCTGGCGGGTGGCGGCTTCGAAGCGGTCCTCGAAAGTCGTCATGTTCTTCTTCGGCACCTGGTAATAGGCGGTGAGCTTCAAGAGCTTGACGAAAGTGCCGTTGACGAGGCGTCCCCAGAGACGCATGGGCCGGGTGAAATCGAACAGCAGGATAACGCGCTCGTCGGCGGTGTCGTTCCACACCTCGTGCTCATAGGTATCGTCGAAGACGAAGATCTCGCCGGGGCGCCAGACGTTGATGGTCTCGCCCACCCGCATGCGGCATTTCTCCGCGTCCTTCGGAATAATCAGGCCGAGATGGGCGCGCAGAATGCCCTTGGTCACGCCGCGATGGGCGGGGATGTGATAGCCGGGACCGAGGATCGAGAACCACGCCGTCTGCAAATCCGGCACGGCCTCGAGCAGCTTGGCGGTGACGGGCGCCTGGCGGCAGTTCTTTTCCAGCTTCTCGCCGAAGCCGAAGAGAATGAAGGTGCGCCAGTTGCTGCCCTTGGCGATGCGCATCTGATCGGGCGAGACATCCTGGAAGACCGGAATCGCCTCGCGGTGCTTGAGGATTTCTTTCACTTCGGCATGAATAGCCGGCCAGTTGTCGATGAAGCTTTTGAGGAATGGAAAGTGCTTGGAATCGAGCACCGGCGCATCGCCCACCGTCGACTGCTGGCCGAGAAAATCGGCCAATCCACGAATGAGATTCTTGCCGAAGCGCTTGACGCGCTTCCGCCGCGCTTGCCGGAAGCGCTGGACCCAGGTGAGTTCGCCGTCGATTGCCGCATTTGCCATGATCGCGGTGGTTTAGCGCAAGGGGGCGGCAAGCTCAATGCGGGTTGTCGGGCAGCGTTGCCGCAGCCGCTGGTAATGCCGGGCGAATGGCGCTAACTCAGGACGAAACAAGGACATTCCGCGCGTGTGGGTCAGAACGCAATTGAAAATCGGCTGGGGCGATCTGCTGTCCGGCCTGATGGCGAGCTTCAACCCGCCGGACAGGGCGGCGGAACGGGCCCGCGCCGAGAGCTATTTCGCCGCCGGCGGCGACACCATCGCCGCCTATTCGGTGCGCTCGGGGTTCGATCTGCTGCTGCAAGCGCTTGCACTCAAGCCCGGCGATGAGGTGATCTTCTCGGCGCTGAATGTCAGGGGCATGGTGCGGATCGTCAAGGAGGCGGGCCTCATAGCGGTGCCGGTCGATCTCGACATCGCCCATATGGGTCCGAGCCTCGAGCGGCTGAAGGCGGCGGTGACGCCGCGTTCCAAGGTGTTCGTCGCCGCGCATCTGTTCGGCACCAGGCTCGATCTCGATCCGCTCTTCGCCTTCGCCAAATCCAAGGGCATCGTGGCGGTGGAGGACTGCGCCCAGGCCTTCAACGGGCGCGACTATCCGGGCTCGGAGGAAGCCGATCTCAACCTGTTTTCCTTCGGACCGATCAAGACGGCGACGGCGTTGGGGGGCGCGCTCGTCCGGGTGAAACCCGCGGCCTTGCGCGAAAAGATGCGGGCCATCCAGAACTCCTATCCCTTGCAGCCGGAGAACAAGCACCGCAAGCGCATTGTGCAATTCATGGGGCTCAAACTCGTCACCTCGCGGCTGGTGCTGGGAGCGATCTACCGCTTCTACAAATCGCGCGGCAAGGATTACGAGGATTCGCTCGCCGACAAGGTGCGCGACGTGGCGCCGCTCAAGACTTCCAACAATCTACGCTATCGGCCATCGGCCACCATGCTTTCGCTGCTGAACCGGCGGCTTGCTCAATTCGACATGGCGCAGGTGAATGCGCGGCAGGCCAAGGGCGAGCGGCTGCGCGATCTCATCGACGGCGGCGCCGTCATGCCGGCGCAAGGCAATGCCCATCACGATTACTGGGTGTTTCCGCTGCTGGTCCGGGAGCCGCGCAAATATATCGAGGCCCTGCGCGCCGCGGGCTTCGATGCGGCGGATCTGCCGCGCTCGCAACACATCGCGGCGCCGGCGGACAGGCCGGCGCTGGAGCCAGTGACGGCGGCCAAAGCCATGAAGGATCTGATCGTGCTGCCCTGTTACGACACCATGCCCGACAGCGAACTGGCGCGGCAGGCGGAGGTGATCAAGCGGGTGGCGGCGGGAGAAGCTTGAGATGACGAAGCGGGCGTTGATCGTCGGCTCGGGCATCATCGGCGCTTCGATCGCCTGGCATCTGGCCAAGGCCGGGGTGGCGGTCACGGTGCTCGATGGCGGCGATGCGGGCGGGTTGGCGACGCGCTTTTCCTGGGGCTGGATCAATGCGAGCTGGGGTAATCCCGAGCCCTATTTCCGCCTGCGCGAGCGCGCCATACTGGAATGGCGGCGGCTCGACCGCGAGGTGCCGGGGCTTGCCGTCGATTGGTGCGGCGGACTGATCTGGGATCTGCCGCCCGATGAACTGGAAGCCTATGCCAAACGGCATTCGGCCTGGGGCTATGGCATCAGCCGGGTGAACGGTGCGGAGATTTTGCGCATCGAACCCAATCTGAAGAACCCGCCGGATTTCGCCCTGCATGTGGCGGAGGAAGGTGTCGCGGAACCGCTGGTGGCGGCGCGGGCCATGCTGGCGGGGGCGGAGGCGCTGGGCGCCCGGGTCATCGCCCATGCCCATGTCAAATGGCTGGTGGAGGATGGCGGCCGGGTGACGGGCGTCATGACCGAGGAGGGTGTCATCCACGCCGACGAAATCGTCGTGGCGGCGGGTGCGGGCACGGTGCAATTGCTCAACTCGATCGGCATCAAGCTCAAGCTCACGACACCGCCGGGGCTCTTGGCCCATTCAAAACCGGCTCCGGAATTGCTGCGCGGCCTGGTCATGTCGCCCGGCCTGCATGTGCGGCAGACGGCGGAGGGGCGGCTGGTGTCGGGCACGGATTTCGCCGGGGCCGATCCAATGGATCGAGCCGGCGCCATGGCGCGTGAGCTCCATGAAAAGGTGCAGGCGATGGTCAAGGGCGCGGAAGCGGTGGACCTCGATTTCCATACGGTGGGCTACCGGCCGACGCCTTCCGACGGTTTTCCGGCCATCGGCCGGCCGTGCGATCGTGCCGGACTCTATGTCGCCGTCATGCATTCCGGCATGACGCTGGCGTCCGCCGTGGGCCGGTTCGCGGCGCAGGAATTGCTCGAAGACATGCGCGATCCGCTGCTTGGTCCCTATCATCCGGACCGGCCCGCCCTGACATGAGCCTGGCGCCGCTTGTCCAATGTCCGCCAGAGGTGCTGGGCGGCTTCCGAGCGGTGCTCACCGATATCGACGATACTTTGACCCTGCGCGGGCGATTGCCGCCCGCCGCCTTCACCGCTCTCGATGGGCTGCGGCGGGCCGGGCTGAAGGTTGTGCCGGTCACCGGCCGGCCGGCCGGATGGTGTGACCTGATCGCCAGGCAATGGCCGGTCGACGGCGTGGTCGGCGAGAATGGCGCCTTCTATTTCCGCTACGACGAAATTGCCCGCAAGATGATCCGCGTTTATGCGCAGGGTACCGCCGAGCGGCAGGCCAACCGGGCCCGGCTCGAAGCCATATCGATCCGCGTACTGAAGGATTTTCCGGGAGCCGCGATTGCCGCCGACCGGGACTATCGCGAGACCGACGTGGCCATCGATTTCCGCGAGGATGTGCCGCCCTTGCCGTTCGCCACGGCGCAGAAAATCGCCGATGCGTTCATCGTCGAAGGGGCCCAGGCGAAAGTGAGCTCGGTCCATGTCAATGCCTGGTTCGGCTCTTACGACAAGCTCACCACGAGTCGCAGGGTTCTGGCGGAAGCCTTTGAAATCGATTCGGAAACAGATATCGAGAAAATCGCCTATTGCGGCGACTCGCCGAACGATGCGCCCATGTTCGGATATTTTCCAAACTCTTTCGGCATGGCAAATATCCGGCCCTTTATCGCCATGATGACTCATCCGCCGCGCTATGTGACGCAAGCCGAAGGCGGATCGGGTTTCGCCGAATTCGCCAAGGCGGTTTTGGCGGCGCGATGATTGCCATTCTCCGGGGTCTCGCGATCGGCGCAATCGGCGGAAGCATGTTCTGGCTCGCGGGCATTCCGGCGCCGTGGCTGGCCGGCAGCATGATCGCGGCGGTCGTCGCGGTGTTTGCCGGCGTCAGGATCGGCATGCCGGAGTGGCTGCGCGCCGCCGCCTTCATCTTTCTCGGCATCCAGACCGGAACCAGCGTCAGTTGGGAAACCGTCGAGCGCGCCGCCCAGTGGCCCTTGAGCATCGCCTTTCTCGGCCTGACCGTCATCGCCGTCACCTGGGCCGGCATGCTGTTCTATATGCGGGCGCGCAAGCGCGATGCGGCAACCGCGCTGTTCGCCAGCCTGCCCGGGGCCCTGTCGCTGGTGCTGCTGCTGGCGGAGGAAGCCAAGGCCGACATGCGCCGGGTGGCGATCGCCCAATGCATCCGGCTGTTCTTCCTGGTGGCGGTCCTCCCGGCCCTCATCGTCCATATGTCGCCGCCCGAGACCGCCCACACGACGCAGCAGATCGGCGGCATCCTCGATATCGCCCTGCTGGTGGTCGCGGCCGCCGCCGCCGGGCTGCTGCTCGAGCGTCTCAAGGTGCCGGCGGGACTGTTTCTCGGACCGACGCTGGCCGGAGCCGCCCTCGAGCTTACCGGCGCGATTCACGGCGCGGCTCCCTACAGCCTGCTCATTCCGGCCAATGTGGTGCTGGGCGTGATGATCGGCGCGCGCTTCAAGGAATTCAGCCTGGCCGATTTCCGCGAGGCCATGGGCGAGGGGATTGGCGGATTTCTCATCGCACTCGGCGTTGCCGCGGGGGGCGCGGGCATTGCGAGCTGGGCCGCGGGATTGCCCTTCGCGCTGACGCTCCTGGCCTTCTCGCCCGGCGGACTGGATGCCATGACCATCATCGCCTTCGCGCTCAATCTCGATCCCGCCTATGTCGGCGCTCACCAGCTGGCGCGGTATCTCGGCCTGGCGATCGCCATGCCCTGGGTGACCGGCTTCGTGCTGCGGCGGATTTCGCCGGGTGGGCGGCAGGGTGTACAAGACGGCTGATGGAGCGGATTCTTCTCTTCGTGCAATCCAAACCCGGCATCGTCCTCATGGCGCTGGCGGCGCTGCTGGTTCTCGAGCGGGTTTATCCGGTGGTCCGGGCGATCGGCGGATTGCGCCGGCTACTGCGCAATTTTTCCCTCGCCGGCCTCAATGCCATTCTGTCCTTCGCGGTTGTGGTGCCGGTTTCGGGGCTGGCGGCGCAGTGGGCGCTCGACTGGCGGCCGCAAGCCTGGAGCGGATGGACGGGGCTGGTGCTCGATCTTGTCCTTCTCGACTGCTGGATCTACTGGTGGCACCGGGCCAATCACGAACTGCCCTTGCTGTGGCGCTTCCACGAAATCCACCATCTCGATGAGACCCTCGACGCCAGCTCGGCGCTGCGCTTCCATTTCGGCGAGGTGTTTCTCTCGTCGCTGGCGCGGGCGGCGGTGATCTTCCTGCTCGGCGTGCCGCTCGCCCATGTGGTGGCGTTCGAGACGTTGCTGGCGTTCGTCACCATGTTCCATCATTCCAATGTGCGCCTGCCGGCCGGACTGGAGCGGGCCCTGTCATTTTTCATCGTCACGCCGTCGATCCATTGGGTGCATCATCACGCAATCCGCGCCGATACGGATTCCAACTACTCGACGCTGCTGTCGGTGTGGGACCGCCTGTTTGCCAGCCGCAGCGCCACGGCGCGCAGCCCCGATATGCCGATCGGCGTCGAAGGCGGTCGCGATCGTGGGCTCGTGGCGCTGGTGACGCGGCCGTTCCGGCGAAGCTAGATCATCGCTCGATCGCCCGCCGTGCGGCCTGGGCGAGGAACGCCGAGCGCGTCAGCCCCCGCGCCTTGGCCGCTGTGTCGACGGCGCGCATCATGCCGCTCTCCATGGTGATGTTGGCGCGTACCACGCGGGCATCGTCCTCGATGAGGGGAACTGCAATCAGGAAGGCGCCGTGGGCGAGATCGGATGCCACGCTCTTGTCCTTTCTCACCTTCTCGACCGGCCGCGGCGCCGGGAGTTCGCTGTCCTCGGCATAGAGACGCAGGGCCTCGATGCCCTTGGATACGACTTCCTCCATCGTATCCGCTGCCGCGAAGCAACCCGGTACATCGGGGAAATGCATGCCGAAGGCGGATTTCTCGTCCTTGTGAACGACGGCGATATAATAGTGCATTGCAATCTCCTTTCGGGCGGCACCCGTCAAATCCATCCCGCCATCTTGGCGACCTGCCTGGCCGTGCCTGCCGGAAAGATTGAACTACACCAAGTTTGGAGAATTGCCCGTATCGGTCAAGTGCCATCCAAACCGCCCAGCTTCCGCCGCAATGCGATGGTCGAAGGCGGCGCAATTGCGGGGGGTTACATGGCGGAAGGCGGGCGGCCGATGCGCGATCTCATGGTACAGCTTCTGGCGACGGTAATGATCCCGGTGTCGGTGGCCGGCACCGGTCTCTATTACACGCGCTGGCAGCAGAATTTGAACGACCTCAAGACGATGATCGATCTGGTCAGCGACCAGACACCGGAAAAGCGCAAATACGGCGTCGCCATGTTCGAATATCTGCTGAAGAACGACAAGGTGCCGGTGGAATTCGTGGCGGCCCAGCTCGCCTATGCCAATTCTTCCGCCGACAAGGAGCTTCTGCCGCTGATGGAGCAGGCCCTCCTCAAGGCCTCGGCCGAGAACGCCAATGCCGCCGAGAACTTCCGCCTGGCGCTGGAGCGCATGCCGAGCCGGATCTTCGTCCACGCCATGAACGACGCCCAGCGCGATTGCCTACGGGCGTTGATGGGCAAGGTGAAGGACACCGACAGCACCAATATCACCATTCCCGGCTATGCCCGGGCCACTTGGAACGGCGAACGTAACGAATTGCGGTTCTTCCGCGAGACCGACCGGGCGCGGGGCGCGGAGCTTGCCAAAATCTTCAACGATGTGGGCCTCAGGGTCGAGGTGCAGGACCTCTCAAGCAATGCCGAGACCGCCGGCAAGGCGCGGCCCAACACCTTCGAACTATGGTTCGGCCGGGCGCCATTGCCCGCCTCCTGCGGCACCTGATCTGGCATTCTTCCTGCAGCGCACCCATCGGTGACGGAACCAGGCTTCGGCCTGGCTCATTCCGGCACAGGGCATGGGTGTGGGAGAGAATGAACGTGGCGGAAGCCTCGACATTGCAGCATCAGGCAAACGGCCTCACCGGCGCCCTGCGCCAGGCGCGGCTGGCCGAGGCCGCGCACCATGAAGCCGCGTTCGGCATCAAGGATGCGAAGTCGCTGCGGCTCCTGGTGCTCAAGGACGATATCGCCGCCGTCATCGCCAATTCGCGGGAGGCGGGCCAAATGTTCGACCTGGCGCTGGTGCCGGGCGAGCCGCCGAAATTGTGGATCGATCTCATTACCTCGGTGGTGATGGAGCCGGACCACCGGACCTACCGGTTAATGCAGGATACCCAGGCGGGCCGCGATATTCTGCTCGAAACCGCCGACCGGCCGGAGATGGTGGAGCGGATCAAGCATTTGATGGCGCACCGGATCATTGCCCGGGAACGGCAGATGGCAGCAACGCCGCCGGTGGCCGCGCCGGGCGGTTTCTCCACCGGCGCCCTCATGCTGGCCTGGGTCGCCGGACTCGTGCTCGGCGCCGCCGGTTTGACGATTATATTTATCCTATTGAAAATGATCAGTTTTTGACGTCGGACCCGGCCGTTACATTCTGCAACACCTTTTGATTTAACGTTCTTTTGCCGGGTTGATAGGCATGGCCCACGAATGACGGGCGGCAAGCCCCGGTTTGGGATGCGGCTTATTCAATCGAAGGTTCATGGGGTCTGGTGAATGATGGGGCATGCGGCTCGGCATGGGGCGGCCGTTGCCGGTGAGGTTTCGCGAACACCGCGGGCCAACCGGGACTTGGCACAACGACTGGCGGAATTCGATACCTTGGCAAGCGGGCTCGATTATGCCGCGCGCGGCGTGACCGGCTTCAATTTCTATTCGGGACGCGGCAATCTCGAGCATGTGCTGTCCTACGCGGAGTTGCGCCGGCTGGCGCTGACCACGGCGCGCAAGCTCCTGTCGCTCGGGCTCAAGCGCGGCGACCGGGTGGCGGTGGTGGCCGAAACCGGGCCGGACTTCATGGGCGTTTTTTTCGCCTGCCAATATGCCGGACTGGTTCCATGCCCGCTGCCCTACACAATGTATATCGGCGGCAAGGAAGCCTATATCGAGCGGGTGGCGGGCATGCTGAAAGCGGCGCGCGCCTGTGCCGTGATCGCATCGGAAGATCTCGCGGCCCATATCGGCGAGGCCGCCGCGGCGGCGGGAGTGACGAAAGTCTTCACCCATGCCGCCCTGCAGGCGCAGCCCGAATCGGCGGTCAAGCTGGAGCCGTTCCGCGCCGACGAAATCGCCTATATCCAGTATTCGTCGGGTTCGACCTCCGATCCCAAGGGCGTGCTGATCCCCCAGAAGGCGATCGTCGCCAATACGCGCGGTATTCTGCGCGACGGCTTGCGCGTCCGGCCGGGCGACCGCGCCTTCTCGTGGCTGCCGCTCTATCACGACATGGGCCTCGTCGGCTTCTGCCTGGCGCCGATGATGGGGCAGGTGACGGTCGATTATCTGGCGACGACGGCCTTCGCAAGGCGTCCCGCCCTGTGGCTCAAGCTTATGTCGGAGAACCGCTCGACCATCTGTTATTCGCCGAGCTTCGGCTACGACCTGGCGGCGCGGCGCATCAACGGCGATGCGGTGAGCCTCAATCTCGAGGGATGGCGCGCGGCGGGCATCGGCGGCGACATGGTGCGCGCCGACGTGCTCGAGCGTTTCGCCGCGGCCCTGGCGCCGGCCGGCTTCAACGCTCGCGCCTTCATTCCCAGCTATGGCATGGCCGAAACCACGCTCGCCGTATCCTTTACCGACGTGGAAAAACCGGTCCGCATCGATACCATCGAGCGCAATGCCTACAAGAACGAGCGCCTGGCGCGTCCGGCCCGGGCGGGCGAGGGGACGAGCCAGGCGCGCAGCTTCGTCGTCTGCGGAAAACCGCTGCCCGGCCACGAGGTGGCGATCCGCAACGACGACGGACAGGCGCTCGGCGAGCGCCAGATCGGCCATGTTTTCGTGCGCGGCCCGAGCCTGATGGCCGGCTATTACCACAATGACGCGGCGACGGATGCCGTTATGGGCGGCGACGGCTGGCTCGACACCGGCGACATGGGTTATTGGCTGGACGGTGAAATCGTCATCACCGGCCGGGCCAAGGATCTGATCCTGCACAATGGCCGCAATATCTGGCCGCAGGACATCGAATGGGCGGCGGAGCAGATCGAACCGCTGCGTTCGGGCGACGTCGCGGCCTTCGCCGTCGAAGGCGAGGACGGCGACGACGACGTGGTGGTTCTGGTGCATTGCCGCCTGGCCGACGCGGCGGAGATGGAAGCGCTGCGCCACAAAGTTTCCGCTGTCGTGCATCACAGCGCCGGGGTCGAGTGCAGCGTGGTGCTGGTGCCGCCCAAGAGCCTGCCATTCACCTCCTCCGGCAAGTTGTCGCGGGCCGGCGCCAGGCAGAAATATCTGGCGGGCGAAATCGCCGAGATGGCTCGGAAAACATTTCTGGAAGCCGCCCAGTAAGCGCATTTTCCCTCCCCCTTGTGGGCAGGAGAAAACGATTGCAAGAGATAGCATGGGCAAGACGATTGCTATTACCGGCGCCACCGGCTTTGCCGGAGGCCATGCCGCAGCCGAACTCCTGAAACGCGGCCACCGGCTCGTGGCGCTGGTGCGCGATCCGGCGCGGGCGCTGCTGCCGGACGGTGTCCGCATCGTCGGAGGCGATCTCGAAAATTCAGCGGCACTCGCTGACTTGCTGCGCGGCGCCGCCGCGGCGGTACATCTGGCCGGCGCCATCACGGCGCTCACCCGGCAGGATTATTTCAACGTCAACGAACGCGGCACCGCAGCCGTCGTGGCGGCGGCGAAACGGGCCGGGGTGCATCGCTTCGTCCATGTCTCATCGCTCGCCGCGCGCGAGCCGCAGCTTTCCGCCTATGCCGCCAGCAAGCGGGCGGCCGAGCATGTGTTCGAGGCCTCGCCCGACGCGATCATCCTGCGCCCGCCGGTGGTTTATGGGCCGGGCGATCGCGGCACGCTGCCGCTGATCGCGGCACTGACGCGGCCCATCGCCATGATCCCCGGCCGGCGCGACGCGCGCTTCTCGCTCATCCATGTGGAAGATCTGGCACGCGCCATTGCCGATGCAGTGGAGAATCAGACGCGTGGCTGCTTCGAACTGAGCGACGGGACGGCGGGCGGTTATGGCTGGGACGATCTCATCGCCGCCGCACAGCGTGTCGAAGGCATGTCGATCCGTCTCGTCTTTCTGCCCAAGTTCCTGCCAGTGGCGCTGGCTCTGGCGGCCAGCGGCATCGCGCACCTCACCGGCAAACCCGGCATGGTGAGCCCCGGCAAGATCGCCGAGCTCTATCACCGCGACTGGGTGGCCCGCGGACCGGGCTGGCCTCTCGCCGATGCCGCCGGCTTCGAGGCGGGCTTTGCCCGGACCGTCGCATGGTACCGCCGCGAGGGATGGTTGCCGCCGGGGCGCGGGACCGATAGAAGGCGGTCACGCCACATCGATGAGACCAAGGCATGACCGATACCGTCGCGCAAATCTGCGAGCTGCTCGAACCGTTCAACAGCAACGGCACGAAGCTCGCGCCCGAGACCGACATTTCCACCGACCTCAACATCGATTCGGTGACGGTGATGGATTTCGTCATGGAGGTCGAGGACCGCTTCGACATCGAAATTCCCCTCAATATGCTGTCCGAAACCCGCACCATCGCCGAGCTAGCCCAGGTGGTCGATGCGCGCGTGAAAAAGGCCCGGCCATGATCGATCTTCTGGAAAAGCACCGGACCATCGCCGAACGCCATGCCCGCATGCTGGCGGCGGGCGCCAATGCGGTGGGGTTGACCAACGAGAAAATCCTGTCGCCGACTCGCGCCTTGATCAACGGCCGCGAAACAATTCTCGCCGGCACCAACAATTATATGGGCATCACCTTCGACGCCGACTGCATCAAGGCCGGCCAGGAGGCGATGGCGAGGTTCGGCACCGGCACCACCGGCTCGCGCATCGCCAACGGCACCTATGTCCTGCACAAGCAACTCGAAGCCGAACTCGCCAAATTCCTCAACCGCAAGCACTGCATCGTCTTCACCACCGGCTATCAGGCCAATCTCGGCATGCTGGCGGGCCTCGCCGGCCCCAAGGACACCATCTATCTCGACGCCGATTCCCATTCCTCGATCTATGACGGGTGCACGCTCTCGGGCGCCAGGCTGGTGCGTTTCCGCCACAACGATGCAACCGACCTCGACAAGCGGCTGGCCCGCTCGGAGGGCGAGGAGGGCGGCCGGCTGGTGGTGGTCGAAGGCATCTATTCGATGATGGGAGATCGGGCGCCGCTCGCCGATTTCGTCGAAGTGAAGAAGAAACGCGGCTTCCAGCTTCTCGCCGACGAGGCCCATTCCTTCGGCGTGCTGGGACCCCATGGCCGCGGCCTTGCCGACGAGGCGGGGCTCGAGGACGAGGTCGATTTCGTGGTCGGCACCTTCTCGAAAAGTGTCGGCGCCGTCGGCGGCTTCGGGGCCGGCAATCATCCGCTGTTCGAAACGCTGCGCTATGCCATGCGGCCCTATATGTTCACGGCGTCGTCGTCGCCGGCTTCCATCGCCACATCGCTTGCGGCGGTGCGCAAACTCGCCGCCGAGCCCGAGCGCCGCGAGCGGCTCAGGGCCAATTCGGCAAGGCTGTTTGCCGGGTTTAAAGCCTTGGGCTTGGATATGGGCTGCGACACGGTGAGCCCGGTCGTCGCCGTCAAATGCGCCGACGAGCCCTCGACCATCGCCATGTGGAACGCGCTGCTCGAAGCCGGCGTCTATGTCAACATCGCGCTGCCGCCAGGCACGCCCAACAAGCAGTGCCTGTTGCGCTGTTCGGTCTCGGCCGCGCACACGCATCAGGAGATCGACCGGATCGTCGAACTGTTCGGCGAAGTCGTCGCGGCGGGAGAAGCGAAGAAGGCGGCGAGCGGTTAGCGTATCGCGCCGCGCTTCAGGAGCTGCGGCAGCAGCATCAGGCCGGCGACGATCGGATGGCGGCGCTGCCAGTCGGTGAGTTCGATCTTCTGCCCCGAATGGCGCTCGATTTTCCAGGCGATGTAGTCGGCGCCGCCGGTGAAGGTGAAGGCGGCCTTGATCAGGCGGGCGATGGACCAGAGCTTGCCGATGACGCGGCGCAGCGGCCAATTGGCATTGCGCGCTGGAACCGCATCAAGCAGGCGCGCCGCCTCGCGGTAATAGCCGGCATTGGCGGTGACGATGGAATCGGCGCGGGTGGAAGTCTCGGCGCGAAGCTCGGTGGCATAGGTTTCGGCGAATCCCGCAATCCAGACGGCCAGCGGATCGGCCGAATGTGAAAGTCCTTTGGCATTGGCGAACATGGTGCGGAAGGCAACGCAGATGGCGGCGATGACGCGGGCGCGGTCGCCATCGCTGGCGGCAAAGACCAGCGCCGACGGCTGGGCGAAGCGGGCCCAGAAATAGGGATTTCGAGCCGTCATCCAATTGGCGAACAGCGATAAGGGCAGCACCGCATATTTGGCGCGGATGCGGCGGCCCTCGAATTCCAATTCGGCGTAATGGACATTGGGCGGCACGAGGGCGCAGGCGGCGCGGCTCAGGGCATTGGAACTCACGCCCTCGAGACCGCCGGTCAGCACATAGAGATCGACGAGGGACTCGACTGTGGCAACGCCACGCAGACATGAGCCATAGGCGAGAACGGCGCGCACATCGCCATGCGCGGCGCGCGCATGATCGGCCATGGCCGCAATTTCGCCCGGCACCGGCCTGGCGAGCGTTCGGGCCGTGAGTTCTTCGAGGCTTTCCATTCAACCGCAAATATAGGTGAAAACCGGTCCGGTTTCGATCCGCAAGGCCTCGTGCTCGGGCGGCTCGAAGAATTCGCCGTCGATGACGAAGGTGACGGGTGTACGCACGGCGAGACCGGCGCTGGAAAAGCTCGCCGCCCCCGGCGGCACTTTGCGGTTTTCGCCGCCATACATGATGGGCAAGAGCCAGCGGACGATGCTGGGTACGGGATAGGGGATGACCGAGGTGCGGATGGGCCCGGGGCCGCCGCCCCAGAAAGGCTTGGCGCCGAGAATAAGTTTTTCCAGGGTGGTCGACAGCATCAGCAATTGATCGCCGCCGGCCATGCTGCGGCCGTCGGCTTCGATGGCGATCGGATAGGGCCGGTCGACGCGCGACCGGTCGGCGGGATTGGCGGGCACGAACATGGTGCGGGCAACGGCGCCGGCCAGCGTGGCAAAAGGCGCCCAATTGCCGCCGATGCCCCGGGCGTTGAAGGCCCGCTGGCTGGACAGGGTCGCCGCGGACACCGCGCCGGTGCCGAGAAACATGCCGTGGCGCGGCCGGCCATCGCGCGGATTGACGACGCGCAGCGTCGGCCGCGCGCGCAATATGCGCGGGCGCGGATCGGCAAGAAATTGCGCCTGGGCCTCGACCGAGCGAATGCGGAAGCCGAGATCGGCGGCGGTCATGTTGGTGGTGCCGTGCGGCAGCAGCGCCAGCCGCGGCAGCTGCGCGAAGGGGCGGCGCTCGGCAAGCTCGGTCTGGATCGCTTGAATGGTGCCGTCGCCGGAGCTTACGAAAAGATCGGTGACACCCCGCGCGGCGAATTCATCGAGGATTTGCGGCAATTGCCCGAAGCGATCGAGAACGTGGATGTGGACGGCAGCGGCATTCTTGAGTTTTTCGGCCAGCGCCAGTCCCTTGCCCCGCGACTGGCCAGAGACCGGATTGACGATCAGACCGGTACCCATCAGCGTGCCGTCATCCAAGAGGTGAGGGGACCCTGGCGCCGCGCCGACAACGCCTGGGCGAGCTGGAGGCCATGCAGCACCAGGCAGACGAGGGTCCACAGAGCGACGGCGATCAGGCCCCAATCGGGCTTTGCGGCGATGGCGAAGATGGTCAGGAGGATGAGATTGGGATTGCGCCGGGCCGTCACCTGGCGAAACAGCGTGTCGATGGGCCGCCAGATATGGATTTCGAGTCCCAGCCACTTGATGGCGATGCCTTCGATGGCGCGCTGCAGGACATAGCCGCCGAGAATGGCGCCGGTGACCCACCAGAAGAGCGGGCCCGGCCAGGCGATGCCGATGGCGCCGAGGCCCAGCGCCCAGGCCACATACCAAAAAGGCGGATGCAGCAGATCGATGCCGTGATCGAAAATATCGCCCCATTTGCTGGCGGTCAGCGTGGTGCGGGCGAGTTTGCCGTCGACGGTATCGAGAAATGTCATGGCCCAGGCGGCCGCAAGCCCGGAAATAAACCGGCCTTCGAGAAACAGCCAGAAGGCCAGAACCGTGAGAATTGCCGCCGCCGCCGTCACCATGTTCGGCGAAATGCCGCGCGGCGCCAGCCAGCGGGTGGCGTGGAAGGCGGGCAACGGCCACAAATGCTTGGTGACCAAATCGGTCGCGCCCTTGTAGGTGCCCATGAACATGCGCCATTCGACGGCGCCGCGGTTGGCGGGCGAAACCGCCATGGCATAGGGCGTCTCGCGTTTGCGCAGCGCCTTCCAGAAATCGGCATCAAGTTCGGCGGGCGTGCGCTGGAGGAGTTTGAGCTCCGGCGTCACCTCGCGCCGGCCCGCCAGAACTTCGGCGATCGCCGCGGCCTGCGCACCCTGCACCTGGGCGGCGACCGGCGTCCGACCGCCGGCGCCTTCGCCGATGAGCAGGAGATTGGGGCGCTTCAGCAGGACGGGAATCAGCGGTTGATCGATTACGGCATCGGCGCGCACCACGACGACCGGCCCATTGTGGCGGCCCGCCTCGGCCGGCGAAACCGTGTCCTTCACACCCTCCTTGGCGAATTGCAGGGCGAGCCGTTCGGCCAAGGTGCTCCCCCACAATGCCGGACCGGCCTCGCCCGTGATGCACAGGACCGGCGTAAAGCGGCGCGGCACCACGGGTTCCGCCGCCACCGCGGCCGGCGGCTTCACGGCCGGTTTACGGCGCAGAATCTTTCGCGGTTTTTTGGTCATCGGCCGTGTCTATGGCGTTGCGGCTTTCCGCCGTCAAACGGTTTCGGCGCGAAGCGTGATGGCGGCGGCCACCGCGCCGAAGACGATGACCGGCATCCAGGCGGCCAGCCACGGCGTCACAAAGCCCATCTCGCCCATGGTGAGCGCGATGCCGTCGGCCACGAAATAGATGAAGCCGAGGCCGACGCCGGCGGCGAACAGCGCACCGATGCCGCCGCCGCGGCGAAAGCGCGTGGCGAGCGGAATGGCGATGGCGATCATCACCAGGGCCGAGAAGAACAGCGTCAGGCGCTTGTGCCACCAGGTTTCGTAAACCCAGGCCGGCCTGATGCCGAAGCCGGCATTGTCGATGAAATAGCCGAGATCGGCGAGCGACATTTCCTCGGGATCGCCGGACCTGGCGCCCGCCGCGGCCGGCTTCATGGCGCCGGAATAAACCAGGGCCGACAGCCGGTCGGGCGGAAGATTGTCGCGGTAATAAACAATGACATCCCGCAGGTTCCAGCGGTCGCCGTCGAGCACGGCCTGGCGTGCGAATATTTGTTCGCGCAACAGACCCGAGGCGTCGCGGCGGAAGATGATGACGTCCTCGAGACTCGTCGAGTCGGCGTTGGCCGCGCCGGCGCGAAGAATGTCGGTGCCCGAGCGCATCCAGATCGGATCGCGCTCGCCGATCTTGAGTTTTTTCTCGCCATAATCGCCCACTCCCCATTCGCGCAAGGTGGGGGCGGCCGCCGGGATGGCCCGGTCGGTCAGCAGGAAGTGCAGCCCGCCGGCCAGAAAGCCGAGAGGCAGCAGCATGACGGTGATGCGGAAGGGCGAAAGCCCCGCCGACCACAGGGCCGGAACCTCATTGCGGTAGCTGAGTTCGGTGAGCACCAGCAGCAAGGCGAGCAGCATGCTGATGGGCAGGAAGGTGGCGAGCGTGCTGGGAGAGCGCAGCAGCATGTATTCGGCGACGATGCCGGCGCCGCCCGAGCCGAGAGCCAGGATTTCCTTGGCATAGGCGACGACATCGAGGGACAGCACGAATATGGAAACGCCGAAAAGAATGCCGAAGAACCGCACCGCGATCATGCGCGTGAGCATCCACGCCAGGATCTTCATGGGGCCAGTCCCGGAAATACGCGGCGGCGCAGGTGGCGCAATCCGTCGCTGACCCTGTCGATCGCCGCCTCGAGACGATCCTGGCGCAACAGGAAGCAGGTGACGGCGAAGCGCCATAGGGCGAAACCGGTCAGCAGGGCGAAAGGCAGCCACATGCCGATCCACGGCGACAGGCCGCTGGTCTGGGTCGCCAGGCTGCCCTGCTCGATCACCTCATGGAAGGCGATGATCAGCACCAGCGCCAGGCCGAAGCGGTAGGCGCGCTGGCTGCGCCGCCGGCCGATGGCGAAGGGCACCGCCAGCACCGGCAGGATCAGCGGCGTCAAAATCTTGATCAGCCGGCTGTGCAGTTCGGCGCGCATGGCGTTGCGCGTGGTTCCGGCGGGGGGCGTATCGAGCTGGGCGTAAAGTTCGGGCATGGTGAGTTCGCGTTCGTCTTCTCCGCGCGGCCGGAAAATATCACTGGAAATCTTGCCGAGCGGCGTATCGGCGAAAGCGAATTCGGCGACGCTGGGCGAGGGCGCGGTGCCGCCATCGAAGGCGGGCCGGCCGGCGAGTTTCAAGCGATGGCCGTTCTCGAGGCGCAAGACCGGGCGCGACTGGCCGGCGATCTCAATCAGGTTGCCGCGCGTGGCGGTCACCGTTTCGGAGCCCGCATTGCCGCGGTCGTCGAACAGGAAGACATGGTCGAAAGCATTTTTGCCGCGATCGAGTTTATCGAGAATGAAGGTGCGGGTGCCGGCCTGCATGAAGACGCCGGCCTCGGCCAGATAGAAGACCTGGACATTCTGCACATCGAAGACCACCGAGCGATAGGCATAGCGGGTGTGCGGTTGCAGCCAGCCGATGACCGCCAGCGAAACGACGGCGAATGCGGCGGAGAGAACGATCACCGGCCGCGCCAGCCGGTGCAATCCGATGCCGGCGGCCATGAAGGCCTCGATTTCGGAATCCTTCGACATCTTGTTGAAACCGAAGAGCAGACCGAGAAACAGCGCGGCGGGAATGGCGGTGCCGAGGTAATGCGGCACCAGATAGGCGAGCAGCTCGAAGACCACGGCGAAGGAATTTTTCTTGCCGAGCGTGGTGTCGAGCAGGCGCACCATGCGCTCGGCCAGAAGCATCATGAGACCGACCGCCATGGCGCCGCCGAGCGGCCGGGCGATCTGCTTGAGCACATATCTGTCGACGAGCGAAAGCAAGAGTCAGGACCTCGGCCAGTTCAATTGCACGGCGTTGAGCAGGCGGCGGCGGACTTCATTGGGAATCTCCGTGGCGGTTTTGAGGTCCGGCGGTCCCGGCCATCCGGCATCGGCAAAGCGCCGGCCCTCGAACTCCTGCGCCGCCTGGTAACGCGGCAGGACGTGGAAATGCACATGCGGATCGACCATCATCAGCATCAGGTAATTGATCCGGTCGTAGGGCCGGAAGGCCTTGAGCCCTTGCTCGATGTCGCGAATAATGGCGGGCAGTTCGCCGAAAGCTTCCGGGGAAAGTTCGGAAAAGGCCAGCGCCTCTCCCTTGGCACACAGGACCAGCGCGCCGAGTGTTGCTTGTGCGCCGCGCAGCAGCACGCACCAGTGGCGATAATCGCGGACCAGGTTTTCAGGATAGCCGAATTTCTTAAGGGTGGCGTTCACCGGCCTAGTCTATCGCACCGTTCGCTCAATGCGAAAGGGTGAATTCGGCGGCGGTGCGAATGCCGCGGCTTTGCGGATTCCAGGCCCTGATGGCGAGGTTTGTATGCCAGAGGCCGTTCTGGCGGGCGATGGCATAGCGGTACCAGGCGGCCGGCTCGTGGTGCAAGGTTTCTCCCATCGAGGCGGAGGGGACGCCGACGATATTGACGGTGCCGAAGCGCGACGGCAGCTCCACCAGGCTGTGGACATGATTGTGGCCGTGCAGAACCAGTTCGGCGCCTTCCGCAACCAGCACGTCGCGGAAGCGGGCGGCATCGGCCAGCGCCTTGCGCGGCGACGTCTGGTCCGGCAGCGGCGGGTGGTGGATGAGCACGCAACGGTAATAGCCGCGCTCGCGCAGATCGCGCAGCAGGGTGGCCACCGAGTCCAGTTGCAGCGCGCCGAGCTTGCCCGCCGCCTTGTGCAAGGGCTGGGGGAGCGCCGAACACAGGCCGATCAGCGCCACATTCTTCCGTAGGCGGACGAACGGAAAGGGGCTGGCGACCTGCGGGTTGGTCTGCGTCAGGGAGACCCGCATGTCGCCGGTCATGTAGGGGGCGAGATGGCCCAGACCGTGCTCCCAGCCGAAGCGGACATAGGTGTCGTGATTGCCGGGCACGAAGCTCAAGTGCTTGGGCGAGCCGAAACGCCTGAGCCAGCGGGCGGCGGCGGGAAATTCGTCGCGCGCCGAGATGTTGACGATATCGCCGGTCAACGCCACATGGCTGGGGCCGGCGGCGGCAATGTCGGCGGCGATGGCATCGGCGATCGCCGGGATGTGCAGGCGGTGGCGCTTGAGGCGCCAGGAGAGGTAGCCCACCGGCCGTTTCAGGGCGAAATCGCGCCAGGCCGCACCCGGCGGCAGGGGTCCCAGATGCGGGTCGGAGAAATGCGCAAGCGTGAACACGAAGGCGGGCTTCCGTTGACTTTGGCAGAATCGGGTGCGATGGAGGCGCCCGTTCATACGCCTCCGCAACGCCAGGGTTCAAGCATCGTGCGAGTCATCATTCTTGCCGCCGGCCAGGGCAAGCGGCTCCTGCCGCTCACCGCCGAAATTCCCAAGGCGCTGCTCGATATCCACGGCCGCAGCCTGATCGGCCGGCAGATCGACGCCTTCGCCGCCCGCGGCCTCAAGGATTTCGTGGTGGTCACCGGCTATGGCGCGGCCCGCATGGACGCGGCGCTGGCCGAGATCGGCCGCGAGCGCGGCGTTTCGATCGCCACGGTCTACAATCCCTTTTATGGCGTGGCCGATAACCTGGCGAGCTGCTGGATCGCCCGCCATGAAATGAACCGCGATTTCATCCAGGTCAACGGCGACAACGTGTTCCGCGCCGATCTGGTGGAGCGGCTGCTGGCGGCGCCGGAGGCACCGGTCACCGTCGCCATCAATCGCAAGACGTCCTACGACACCGACGACATGAAGGTGATGCTGGATGCGGGGCGGCTCACCGAAATCGGCAAGATGCTGCCGGTCGACACGGTCGATGCCGAGGCCATCGGCTTTTATATTTTCCGCGGAGCCGGCGTTGCCGCTTACACCGCCACGCTCGATGCGGCGATGCGCGAGCCTTCGGGCCTCAGGCAATGGTTTCCCTCGGCTGTCGGCCGCCTCGCCAAGACCATGGATGTCGGCACCGTGGCGATCAACGGCATCCGCTGGTGCGAGGTGGATTTCCCGGTCGATCTGCAACAGGCGCGGCAGCTGGCGGCGAGCTGGGAGTGATCAGCGGCGTGCCTTGAGAATTTGCTCGGCAAGCTCCTTGTCGGCCGGCTTGTCGACATCGATTGCCGCCTCGGCGAAGGGCATGATGACCGGTTTCACGGTCAGGCCAAGGCGGGCGGAGACCACGGTAAAAGCCGCGTCCAACGACAGCCGGCCAAGCGCGAAGCGCAACAGGGCCAGAGGGCCGAAAGCGGCCACCAGCCGCCACGGCCGCTTGCGCGCCTGTTCGAGATATTGCCAGCGTTCCAGCAGCGCCAGGCCGCGGGCATCGAACACGGCGAACAGATTGCAGCCCGATACCCTGTCGTGGCCCAGGCGAAAGAAGGTGCGGATCGATTGCGGATAGGCGGCGAGGATGGTTTCGGCGCGGGCCAGGCCCACGGTAAAGTCGGCGCCGGATTTTTTCGACTCGGCGCAGAAATGGGCCAGCATCTGCGGCGTCAGCAAGGCGTGATCGCCGGTGGTGATGAGGACTGGATATCGCACGGCGCCGGAGGCGAGAGCCGCAAGCACGGAGGCGGGCGCGCTTGCCGCGGGCGCCAGAATGCGGGCGGATTTGCCCAGCACGGCATCGGCGATGGCCGCATCCTCGATGGACACGGCGATGCGGCTGAAGAGTCCGGAGGCGGTCAGCGCATCATGCACCCGGCGCAGCATCGCCACGCCGCCAATGGGGATGGCGCATTTGTTGGCGACGCCATAGGCGCTCGCCATGGGATCGCCGGGGCCGCGGCCGGCCGCCAGCACCAGCGCCTGCCATTTCATCCGAGCGCCTTTTCATAGACGCGGTAGGTCTTGTAGGGCTTGGCGCCCAGGGCCTCGATCATCCGCCGCATGGGCAGATTGTCCTCGAGAATCCAGCTCAATTCGCCGCGGCTGGTTCCGCGCGACAGATGGTAGCGGCGCACCGTGTCGATGACGCCAAGGGCCAGCGCCGAGCCGACAATGGTGCGGTGATGGATCTTGCGCACCCCCATCAGCGGCATGCGCACCGAGGCGGGGGGCCTCGCCAGCAGATGCCAGGCGAGCTTGGCCCAGCCGAAGGGCAGCAGGCGGCCGTCGAGCCCGGCGATCCATTCGTTGATATTGGGCAGCGACACCGCCATGGCGGCCGGCTCGCCGCGATATAGCGCGATCGCCACATATTCGCCGCGCACCAGCATTTTCAGATTGTTGCCGAGGACGCGGATTTCCTCGGGCGTGAAGGGCACGAAGCCCCAGTTGTCCGACCAGGCATCGTTGAAAATCGAAATCACGATGTCGAGGTCGCGGGCCATGTTCTTCTTGTCGAGCGGCCGGATGACGATTTCGGCGGAGCCCATGGCCCGGTCGAGGGTGGTGCGCATGGCGCGCGGCATGGCGAGCGCGCCGTCATAATCATAAGCGATCACGTCCTTGGCCTTGACGAAGCCCTGTTCCTCGACGCGGGCGCCGTAATAGCGCGGCGCATGGCCCATCATCATGCTGGGAGGCGTGTCGAAGCCCTCGATCAGCAGGCCGGTCTCGTCGTTGATCGAAAAGCTGAACGGCCCCTGCACGCGCTTCATGCCGCGGGCCCTGAGCCAATCCGTGGCCGCCTTGAACAGGGCGGCGAAAACGGCGGGATCGTCGGGCGCTTCGAGGAAGCCGAACTGGCCGGTGGCGTCGCGGTGGTGTTCGAGCCGCAGCCGGTCGATCTGCGCCGAAATGCGGCCGACGGACCGGCCACCCTGTTCGGCAATGAAAAGCTGCACCTCGGCATGGGCGAAATAGGGGTTCTTCTTGGGATCGAGATGCTCCAGCCGCTCGAGAAACAGCGGCGCCACCCAGTTCGGATCGTCGCGATAGACGGCGAAGGGCACCTGCAGGAAGGCAAGCTTGTCCTTTTTCGTATCCGCCGGGCGCACGGCGATTTCGGGTGTTTGCGGCATGGCCGGAGGTGATAGAGGCTTGGGACGCCTAACTCAAGCGCGGCAGGTAAAACCCGCCAAACTCCCTGCTTGCTCCCGGCTGTGCCCAGGTGTCAAACACAGCCGCCAACCAATGCAAGCCTCACGCAATCGCATCGAGGCCCTTGGTCTTGATAATGCTCAACAGCTTCAATGACGGCCCGCTTGGGCTCTTCACTCCGCGTTCCCAGTCGCTGACCAGCTTGGTGCCGACATTGAGGTGACGGGCAAGCACGGCCTGACTCACGCCCTCGCGCTTGCGCAGCGTCTGAATAGCGCCACCCGACATCGGCTCGACCCTGGTCAGGCACAAGGCGTCGAAATCGCGCATGGTCTTCTTGTCGAAGACACCGGCGCGGGCAAGGCCCTGTGCCGTTTTGTGCAACACCTCAAGCCGCGTGCTACGGAACTTGACTCGCTTTGGTTTGGCCATCGCACATTGCCTCCATTATCTCTCCGGTCACGATCGAGGCAGCAATCGCCGCCTATTCACCACTAGGGTTTGGTCGCATTGCCAATGCCTTCGCTGAGATAAGTGCCAACTCCAAGCATGAAATCCCATACATCGCCGGGCCTCCGACCGCTGGCTTGAATTCTTAGGGCAGCAGCGTTCGCCCATGCCGCCTTCTTTTCCTTTGACTCTTCAATTCCTTCCGAGGCCAGCCAACCTTCAAGCTCACCTATGGGGACGAGAAACAGTCCCACAGCCTTCAGTGACTCCGCCAAATCCCGCATCTTCGTCGCAATGCTTGGGGGAAGCGCGGATATCCCACCGCTCTTGAGTTGCCGCATTCGGTTCAAGTCGTTGGAAAGACCGCGTAGCTCCTTGCTTATCTCGACATCATCGTTGTTTTTCCAATCTGTCGTCAGGGTAGTGATCTTGTGAAGGCGTGCCCTGAAATCGTCAGGGCTAACGGTAGGAGGACTCTTCTTTATTTCATCAGCCACAATTCTCGCCTTCTTAACAAACTCCTCAGCTTGCCTTTCGTCCATCAGCGAACGCAAAATGAGGCGCATCTTATCCAGGTCTACGACCAAATCTAAATCTGCAATGACGGCCACCGGAATATTGAGCCGACGATAGAGTTTGCAAATATCAGCAATGCCACCCGTTCCTCCGACAGCAGCAAAATGCACATCGAGCCTGAGCTCTTCGCTTAGAGTTTCCAACGCTGTTTGGTACACGAGCCTGTCGCTATCGGCTTCCAGCACGATCACTGACTCGGAAAAAATGCCGTCAAGTGCAGATTCAGCTCGGAGAGTGGGCTTCTCAAGCGCAGCAACGAGCTCCTCGGCAGAAAGCCTATGCGCTACAAAACCTCCATTGCGGCGGGTCAGACGAATGATTTCGACTTGCTTATTTGATTGCACCACACCGCGCAGAATTTGGCTGCTGTGTGTGGCTACGAAGGTCGCTGTTTCCCCTGACGATCCATGCTCCCCGATAAATTTGCCGAGACTGTAGGCTTGAGGTGGATGCAAACACATCTCAGGTTCATCAATTAAGCAAACCGACCGCCGCCCGAGCAGTGGCCAGCACTTGTTCCACTGTACCTTCATCTCATCGGCGCGCAA
>JANMQL010000392.1:0-2787 GCA_031370475.1 Hyphomicrobiales bacterium
CCCCTTGAAGCGCAAAGGCCCCAAGGGCGAGGGCGTCTTTCAACCCATCTCCTGGGACGACGCCATGGCCGAGACGGCGGAAGCCTTTCTCAAGGCGGAAGCCAGATACGGCGCTGAATCCGTCTGGCCCTATTACTATGCCGGCACCATGGGCCTGGTCATGCGCGATGGCATCAATCGCCTGCGCCATGCCAAGCGCTATTCCACCATGTACGACACCATCTGCGTGGCGCTCTCCTGGCCGGGCTATATGGCGGGTGTCGGCAAGCTTACCGGCAGCGATCCGCGCGAGATGCGGAAATCGGACCTGATCGTCATCTGGGGCGGTAATCCGGTCAACACGCAAGTTAATGTCATGCATCATGCCACGCTGGCGCGCAAGGAGCGCGGCGCCAAAATCGCCTGCGTCGATATCTACGACACCGGCACCATGAAGCAGGCGGACGTGAAGCTCTTGATCCGCCCCGGCACCGACGGCGCGCTGGCCTGCGCGCTGATGCACGTGCTGTTCCGCGACGGTTACGCCGACCGGCCCTATCTCGAGAAATTCACCGATTGCCCGGCCGAGTTCGAAGCCCATCTGAAAACCCGCAACCCCGATTGGGCGGCGAAAATCTGCGACATCCCCGCCGCCGAAATCGAAGCCTTCGCCCGGCTCATCGGTCAGACGAAGCGCAGCTACTTCCGCTTGGGCTATGGCTTCGCCCGCTCGCGCAACGGTGCTGCCAACATGCACGCCGTCACCTCCATCCCCGCCGTCACCGGCGCCTGGCAATATGAGGGCGGTGGAGCGCTGCATTCCAACAGCGGCATGTACAAGTGGAACAAGACCATGATCGAGGGCCTCGATGTCAAGCCATCGGGCGGGCGCGTTCTCGATCAGTGCCGCATCGGCCCGGTGCTGCTCAACGACCCTTACGATCTCGCCGGCGGCCCGCCGGTTGCCGCCATGATCGTGCAGAACACCAATCCCGCCTCCGTCTGCCCCGACCAGACCAAGGTCAAGCAGGGCCTGGCCCGCGACGATCTCTTCCTTTGCGTGCATGAGCAGTTCCTCACCGAGACGGCCCGCTTCGCCGACATCGTGCTGCCCGCCACCATGTTCCTCGAGCACGACGACATTTATCAGGGCGGCGGCCATCAGCACATCATGCTCGGCCGCAAGCTGGTCGAGCCGCCGGGCGAGTGCCGCAACAATCACGAAGTGGTCTGCGATCTCGCCAGGCGCGTCGGCGCCGAACATCCGGGCTTCGCCATGAGCCCGCGCCAGCTCATCGACTGGACGCTCACCCACTCGGGCCGCCCGGATCTCGCTCATCTCGAAGCCAATAACTGGGTTGACGTGCAGCCCGATTTCGAGACCTCGCATAATCTGAAAGGCTTCGGCCACAAGGACGGCAAGTATCATTTCAAGCCCGACTGGAAGAATGTCCGCTTCAAGCCGGGCATCGGCTCCTTCGGCCCCGTCGCTGAAATGCCGTCACTGCCCGATCACTGGAATTCCATCGAGGAGGCGACGCCGGATTATCCCTTCCGCCTCGCCACCAGCCCGGCCCGCGGCTTCCTCAATTCCAGTTTCAACGAAACGCCCACCTCGCTAAAGCGCGAGGGCCGCCCCACCGTTTTCGTGCATCCGGAAGATTTGGCGTCTCTCGCCATTGCCGACGGCGCCAAAGTGAAAATCGGCAGCGCCCGCGGCACGATCACGCTCCATGCCAAGAGCTTCGATGGCCTCCGCCGCGGCGTGCTCATCGTCGAGTCGATCTGGCCCAACGAGGCTTTCGAGGACGGGCAGGGGATCAATACGCTCACCGGCTGCGACCAGCCGGCACCTTCGTCCGGCGCCGCTTTCCACGACAACCGCGTATGGTTAAGCAAAGCTCAATGAACGCCGCCTGAATGGCGTCCTCAGTCTTGCTTCACGGTTTCGCCGCTAATCTGCCCGCATGCGATCCAATTGTGCGTGTAGCAAGAAACGGCAATGAGCAAGAAACTCCTGGTTCTGATGGCGATGGTCCTGTTCGCGGCAATGCTGGCGACGGCCGCCGCCGGCTTCGCCAAGGACGGCCGGGACAATGCCGCTTCCGCCCAGGCCGCCGCCAGCGTGCAGCAAACTTCGCTCGCCATCCTCAAGCTCAAGCTGCGCCGGCCGCCCCCGCCGCAGGTCCAGGTGCCGGTAAGACTTCGTTAACGATTGATTCACTTTCTCAACACTTGCGATTCAAGCCTTTGAAAAGAATCGTTTTCCCCCTTCGAGAATCGTCCCAGACTTTTTCGCATGACCCGCACCCACATCACCATGCCGCTACGCTGGCTCCTGCTCATGGCCCTCTTCCTCGCCCTGGCAACTCTCGCTCCCGTCGCCGTCATGGCGGGATGATATTTTCCCTCACCCTGAGGAGCCTCGCGTAGCGAGGCCTCGAAGGGTCGGCAACAAGTGGAACCGCTGCCATGGGCGCCTGGGTCTACATTCTCCGCTGCAATGACGGCAGCTACTACACCGGCCTGACCCGCTCGCAAGAGCCGGAGAAGCGTCTCTCCGAACACAATATCGCTCTCGCGCCGGGGTCTTTCACGGCCAAGCGGCTCCCGGTGAAACTCGTTTATGCGGAATATTTCGACATGGTCGTCGATGCCATCGCCGCCGAGCGCAAGATCAAGGGCTGGTCTCGCGCCAAGAAGGAAGCATTGATGACAGGAAATTGGGATGAAGTCGTGCGCCTGTCCAAGAGGCGTGGCGGCAAGAGCTCGCCGCGCGGCTGACCCTTCGAGGCTCGCTTCGCTCGC
>JANMQL010000420.1:0-1511 GCA_031370475.1 Hyphomicrobiales bacterium
GGTTTCCTGGTTCCACGTGTCGATTGCCTTCTCGGCCGCCGAGTGAACTCGTTCATTGTTTCTCACGCCATCGGGGAGCTCCGCCATGCCATCGGCCACCGTCTTCCCCTTGAGGTTAATGTACCGCTCGGCAGCCGTGCCGCGGTCGAGATGAACGTGAGGCCCGCGCTCATCCACATGGACTTCGACCTGGTGGCCGCCGATGTTCTGCCGCGGCAGCTTGGTTTGGCTCCCGTGGGTCCAGGGCTTCCCGGTCTTCTTGCCCTCTCCTAACGCTTCCTTGAGCTCCTCGTGGGCGTTGGTCACTTTCTTCTCGGCGGCCTCGGCCTTTTGCCGGACGGTTTCGAGCGCGTCCCGGGCCGGGTCGATCACGTCCGGTCGCTGGAAGTCGGGGTCGTTCTTGATGTCCTGCGCCGTCTTTTGCGCTTTCTGCGCTTCGTCCTTGAGTCCGGCGTGGTCGCCTTTGGCTTCACCGATCGCCTTTTCGAGCTGGCCGATCTTGTCCTTGATGTCTTTGGCCTGAGTCTCCGCCTCCGCAGCTTTTGCCTCGGCCTGGGTTTTGGCTTCGCCCTTTTCCATCGCGTTCGCCTTGGCTCGAGCCTCGACGGCCTTCGCCTCCGCCGGCTTGGCCGCGACCTTGGCCTTCTGCAGAGTGCCATCAGGTTCGGTCAGCGCATTGGACTTGCCCTTGGGATCGAGCCGTTCGACCGAGTCGCCCGCCGCTTTGGACTCCGCCTCGAGGGCCTTCATCTTCTGGGGTAGCGACTCGGCGGCCCGCTGCATGTTGCGGAGCTTCTGCTCGACCACCTTCTCCTTCGCGAGCTTGGTCGCCGGGTCTTTCTCGACGTTGGCCGCGTCGAGCTCCTGCTTGACCTTCCTCGACTCTTCGGTCTTGCCGTTGAGCTCCTCCGCATACTTGACCCGCATTTCCGCGCAGGATCGGCAAACGATGACCCGGCCATCCTCGAGGACCTTGATGCTCCCCTTTCCGTCGGCCGTCGGACCTTCCGTCACCGTCGGCGACTTGATCCCGGTCGGGTCGTTCTCGACCGGCTTGGCCTCGCGGCCTTTGCCCTCGGGCCCTCCTTTGCCCTCGCTCGGCCCGCCCTTGCCTTCGGCCGGCGCGGGAGCCTTGGTGTCCACCGGGGTTGGCTTGACACTGAAGACCCTGCCCCGAACGAAGTTGTAGATCCCTTTCATCACGTTGGCGATGAAGTGCAGGATCAGCATGATGAGGGTGATCACCGCCGCCATCGCGAGCCCGATCAAGCTGTCGGCGATGCGGTTGTACGCTTCGTCCTTCTGCGCTTTCGTCGTGACGCCGGTCTTCAGCAGCAGCAGCTTCTGGGCGAGATTCATCCCCTCGCCCTGCACGAAACCACCGAGCAAGGCCCAGCCAACCGCGGCGGCGATGCCTTTGACGACGGGATGGGGGATGAAAGTGGCGACGATGAACGGGACCATCAGCGACCGCACAAAATGGTGCGAATGCTGCCTTCAGCATGACATCG
>JANMQL010000098.1:0-3174 GCA_031370475.1 Hyphomicrobiales bacterium
CACCGACTGCCTCGGCGACCGCTTTGACCGCAACGATCGCTGGCCGGGGCGACTTGCAAGGCTGTTGCCAGAGTGGGAAGTGATTGCCGAGGGACATCCTGGCATCAAACGAACGCAGGCAATGCGAATTGCCTTCCGTGATTGGGCAATCTATGGGCTACTTGAAGCCGGATCGGCAGTGAACCTCAAGAGGTGTGTGCCGTGGCATGGTATTGGTGGCTGCTGGCCGTCTGGCTGGTTGCGGGCATGTATTGGTGTCATCGTCAGGCCCGCGCAATTTGGCTCACGCATGACTCTGGCGAAGGCCGCGAGGCGGCCTACATTCCGATGGCCGTGTTTGGCGTACTATTCGGTGTGCTGCTTTGGGTGCTATTCGGCTTCTAACCCCACTCCATTTTTGGTTAAACCCGTCAAGCCCGCTGTTTGAAAATCAGGAGGTCACGCATGGCCGGTGACGCAGCGCCGGTCGTCGACGCCGGTCGCGGCCTGGGTGGCGGCGCTGCGGGCCGGGCAGCTCGATCACTGGCCGAAAACCGAAATCCCGAATTTCAAAACTGCGGGCCGCACCCCCCTATATGGGGGTCGCCTTTCACACACACCGGCTTTGCCGGGGACTTCTGCAGTTCGATCCGCAATCTCAGTTGAAGGCTCTTTGGCACCCGCACGAAAGCATTGACCACGCGCACGTCGTCAATTCCCTAAACAAGCCCGCTTCTGCGTGCTTCCCCGGTGCTTCCCCGAGGCCGATAAAGAGTCTTTGGCTAAAGTATAGATTCTCGTAAATTATTGATTGTTTGGGAGAAATTTGGCGCGCCCGACAGGATTCGAACCCATGACCCCCAGATTCGTAGTCTGGTGCTCTATCCAGCTGAGCTACGGGCGCGCATGTTTCAGAACGGGCGCTTCTCTAGTATAGGGGGGCCATAAAGGCAAGCCTTGCAGTTCACAGCCCGGCGAGTTCCCGATAGGATGGCGCGATTCCCGCCGATTGGGCCATCCAGACCGCACGGCCCACGGCGCGGGCCAGAGTGGACGCCGCTAGGCTGCCCAGCCGCGCCAGCATCAAAGCGCGCGGCTCCGCAAGCGCTATCCGTCCGGTCGCCGCCGCAAACACCGTATCGCCGTCGAAGGGCGTATGCATTGGCCGGATCGCCTGGGCAAGCCCGTCCGCCGCCATGATTGCCAGCCGCTTGGCCTCGGGCTTGCCGAGCCTTGCGTCGGTGGCGACGATGGCGATCGTCGTATTGGCTCCGGGCTCCGCCGCGGCGGCCATGAGTTCGAGCTTAGTACCGATAAAACGCCGGTGTGGCGGCAGACCGGCGGCGCGCTTCTGCGGCCCCATTTCATCGCCGATTGCCAGATCGGCGGCCCACAGCCTGGCCGAATCCGGCCGCACGCAGCATCCGACGCTGTTGACCGCCACAAGCGCCCCGACCGTGTAGCCGTTCCACTGCGCCGAGGCGCTGCCGAGTCCGCCTTTGATCTGTCCGGCGATGGCGCCAAGCCCGGCCCCCGCATTGCCAAGGGTGAATTCTTTGGAGAGGGCGCCGTATGCCGCGCGGCCAAGACGGTGATAGGGCGCTTCATCGCCCCAGGCCTTGTCGCCGCCATTCATGAGGTCGAACAGGATCGCAGCGGGAACTACCGGGCAGGGCCAGGCCTGTTGGCCGAAGGCGAAACCAACGCCCTTGCGCGCCAGTTCCGTGGTGACGGCGGAAGCGGCATCGAGACCGAAGACCGAGCCGCCGGATAAAACGATGGCATGGAAGGCCTCGACCAGATTCTCTGCCTCAAGCGCCGGCGTTTCGCGGCTTCCCGGCGCGCCACCACGAATATCCGCCGCCACTACCATCGGCCCATCGGGAACGAGAATCGTCGTCCCTGTTAGGATACGCGGGTCCTCGGCATTGCCGACCGCGATCCCCTCAACATCGGTGATCAGATTGCGCGGGCCTGGTCTTACACCTTCCATCATCGTGTTAGAGGTCAGAGACGGGCTTGCGCTCGCCGCGCCGGCCGGCACGCAATTCGGTGACGCTGTCGGGAATGGTAAGCAGGAAGCTGGTGCCCGTCTCGCCCGTGGCTCGAAGAGTAATCTCGCCGCCATGGGCACGAACCAGCTCGGCGGCAATGGCAAGACCGAGGCCGGTGCCGCCGGGGCGGGCGGCGCTCTGGAACGGCTCGAATAGCTTGTCTCGCACCTGCTCGGGAACGCCGGGTCCATTGTCCTCTACTTCGATGGATGCCACGCTTCCCTCCCGCCAGGCTCGCATGGTGATTGAACCGTCGGCTGCACGGGGATTTTCCGCCTGGGCCGCCTCCAGCGCCTGGATGGCATTGCGCGTCAGATTGGTGAGTATCCGTCCCAATTGCTCGCGATCGGCATCGGCGATGATGCTGGCTGGGACGTTGTTGTAGATGACAATGCGGCTGGAGGTCTGCAGAACGGAGTTGTCGATGACTTCGTTGACAACGTCCTTGACGGGCAACCGCTCGCGGGCCGGCGGCGGTTCTTGGGCACGGCCGAATTTCAGCGTCTGGGTGAGAAAATCGATGGCCCGGTCGAGCGAAGCGATGAGTTTCGGCGCGAACCGCTGCACCGTTGGATCTTCCAGCTTGGCGAGGCGGTCGGAAATCAGATGCGCCGACGACAGCATGTTGCGCAGGTCGTGGCTCACCTTGGATACGGCCAGACCAAGTGCTGCCAGCCGGCTTTTCTGCTGCAGCAAGGCGGCAAGTTCGCTCTGCATGTCGTGTAGTTCGTGCTCGGCGATGCCGATCTCGTCACGCCGTGCAGTGGGCGCGATGATGCGCGACGGGTTTTCGGGGGCTTCGCCGAAAGCAACCATGTTGCGGGTCAACCGCTGCATCGGCCGCACCAGAACGCGGTTCAATGCGGCGAAAATCAGCCCCGCGACAAGCAGCGACAGCACTACCGACAGATAAAAGATGTTGAGACCATAGCCATACATCGCCTGACGCAACGGCGTTTCGTAAATCACGATTTCAATGAGATCGCCGGACATATTGGGCGGCTTGTCGGTAATGCCGATGATGCGGGCGGGGCCGGTCATGGCACCGAAGGCGTCCATGATCGCCTGCCACCAGCGGAGGTCGCGCAGATCGAAGCTCGCGTCGATCATGGGCCCTGACAGCGCGGCATCACGCGCGGCG
>JANMQL010000102.1:0-21879 GCA_031370475.1 Hyphomicrobiales bacterium
CCGGCACCGATCATCAGGCGGCGATGCGATCCGTCAAGCTTTTCACCGAGGAGGTGATGCCGCGCTTCAAGGGCAGGCTGGGCGTCCGGCAGGCGGCGGAGTGAGGCTCAGGTGAATCCGATCATCCGCAAGACCGTGACCTTCGCCGAGACCACCTATATCGAAGGCGGCAAGGCGCCGGAAAAGCCGGTGGAGATGGCAGGCGCCGCCGCCGTCATCCATAATCCCTGGGCCGGGCGCGGCTTCGTCGACAATCTGCGGCCGGAAATATTGGCCATTGCGCCCAAGCTCGGCGATCTTCTGGTGCCGCTGCTGCTCGATCAACTGGGCGGCGGCGGCAAGATCGAGGCCTATGGCAAGGCGGCGGTCGTGGGGCTCAACGGCGAGATCGAACATGCCTCTGGCTTCATCCATACGCTGCGCTTCGGCAACAGGTTTCGCGAGGCGGTGGCCGGCAAGTCCTATCTTGCCTTCACCAACCGGCGGGGAACGGCCGGCTCCTCCATCCAGATTCCGATGATGCACAAGACCGACGAGGGCTTCCGTTCGCATTATCTGACGCTGGAATTCGCCATTGCCGATGCGCCAGGCCCCGATGAAATCGTCGTCGCCATCGGCGCCGCCACGACGGGACGCGCCTTTCCGCGCATCGGTAACCGCTATTCGGACATGGAAGAGATGAAGGCGGAGACGACGGTTCAGTGAAGGAGCCACGCGGCGAAGTGCGGCTGCCGGACGGGACCGCGGCCTTCGTGGCAGGCGCCGGGCCGGCGCTGGTGTTCCTCCACGGCGTCGGGCTCGACCGGCGCATGTGGGCGGCGCAGGTGCATGGCCTGGCGCGCAGCCACATGGTGGTGACCTACGATCTGATGGGGCACGGCAAGAGCCCGCCGGTCATGGGCGAGGCGGCGCTGGATGACTGGGTTCTCCAGCTCGAGCGGGTGCGACGGGCGCTGCGGATCGAGCGGTTTTCGCTCGTAGGTTTTTCGTTCGGCGGGATGATTGCGCAAGGCTTCGCGCTGAAATATCCGGAGCGGCTGGAAAGGCTGGTGCTGATGAGCACGGTCTATGACCGTTCGGCGGAGGAGCGGGCGAAGGTTGAAGCACGGCTCAAGCTGGCGCGGGAGGAGACGCCCTCAGCCATCGTTCCGGCGGCGCTGGAGCGCTGGTTCTCGCCGGCCTTCGCGGCGGGACAGCCGGAGATCGTTCAGGAATATAGCCAACTTTTGCAGAACAACGACGCGGAGTCGTTTCTGGCGGCCTATGGTTGCTTCGCCGGCGCCGACCGGGAACTGGCCGGCCGGCTCGGCGCGATTTCCTGTCCGACGCTGGTGATGACGGGAGAGCTCGACACGGGTTCGACGCCGGAGATGGCGCGGAAGATGACGGCGGCCATTGCCAATGCAAAACTCTCCATTCTGCCGCGCGGACGGCATATGATGGCGGTGGAAACGGCCGACGAGGTCAATGCCGTGTTGCGCGGATTTCTCGCGGGAGGTGCGTCATGAAGACGGTGCTCAAATGGATCATCTGGTTCGCGGTCGCGGTGATCGTGGTGTTCGTGGGCGGCGGCTATGTGCTGCCGGGCGAGGCGGTGGTGCAGCGGCAGATCGTCATCGCCGCGCCGCCGGAAAAAGTCTTCGCGGTCATCGGCAATCTCAAGCGCTTCAACGAGTGGTCGCCGTGGGCGGAACTCGATCCCCATGCGCAATACACATTCGAGGGGCCGGAGACGGGCGTGGGCCAGAAGATGAGCTGGACCTCGAACAATCCCGATGTCGGCAATGGCAGCCAGACGATCACCGCCTTTGAAGAGAACAAGCGAACCGCGATGGAGCTGGATTTCGGCAACATGGGCAAGTCGGTGGCGTCGATCGAACTGGCGCCGGTCGGCGGCGGCACCGGCGTCACCTGGGGATTCAAGGCGGAATTGAAAGGCGCCATGGAGCGCTGGTTCGGGTTGCTGTTCGACCGCTGGATTGGGGCCGATTACGAGAAGGGGCTGGAGAAGCTCAAGACCGTGGTGGAGAAAGGAGCGGCGGGTGGCTGAGGAACGGCGGGGGGCGACATGACACGGGTGGCGCTGATCACGGGAGGCGCGCAAGGGCTGGGGGCGGCGGCGGCGCGGCAGTTTCTGCGGGACGGCTTTGCCGGAGTCATGCTGCTCGACCACAATGAAGCGAAGCTCGCGGCGACAAAGGCGGAACTGGCCAAGCTCGGTAAAGTGGAGAGCGTGCGCGGCGATCTGCGGGACGCCGATGTGCCGGGGCGGGCGGTGGCGGAAACGCTGAAAGTATTTGGCCGGCTCGACGTGCTGATGAACGCCGCCGGCAATACCGAGCGCTGCGGCCTCGACGACACGACGCGCGAGGCCTTCGACCGATTGTTCGACGTCAATATCAAGGCGCCGTTCTTCCTGATGCAGGAGGCGGTGAAGGCGATGCGCAGGACGGGCTCCGGTGTCGTCATCAACATATCGAGCATGCTGGCCCATGGCGGACCGCCCAATCTCGTCACCTATTCGGCCTCGAAGGGGGCGCTCGTCACCCTGACGCGGGCCGCCGCCAACGCGGTGAAACGCGAGGGCATCCGCATCTTCGCCATCAATCTCGGTTGGACCCATACGGAGGGCGAGCAGGCACTACAAACATCGTTCCACGGAATGCCGGAGGATTGGGCGGAGCGCATCGGAAAGCGCATGCCGGCGGGCCGTCTGATCAGACCCGACGATATCGCGGCGCTGTGCGCCTATCTGGTTTCGCCCGCGGCCCGGATGATGAACGGCGCGGTCATCGATTTCGAACAGATGCCGGTTGGCACCTTCGACGCGCATCCGGCGCTCGCACCGGAGTGAGGGCTGTGGCGGAGGCGGGCGGGCGATCCATCTGGCTGCTGATGCTGGGCCTGGCGGCCGTCGGCATTCAGGCCCTGATGTTTTCGCCGCTGCTCACCGATATCGCCCGCGGCCTTGCGACGGGGGCGAAGGAAATGGGCTTCGCCTCCGCCGCCTATGGGGTGGGTGTTGCGATTTCGGCCCTGGCGGCGGCGCCGAAACTCGGCGTGTGGCCGAAGCGGACGGCGATCCGCATGGCATTCGCGGTCATGGCGGCGGGGCTGGCACTGTGCTCGGCGGCCTGGGCCTGGCCGATGCTGGCGGCGGGACAATTCGTCGCCGGACTGGCGTCGGGCGTCATCATTCCGGCGACCTATGCGCTGACCGGCGATATCTCGCCGCCCGAGACCCGGTCGCGGGCGCTCGGTTATGTTCTCACCGGCTGGTCGGTCGCCATGGTGATGGGCGTGCCGCTGGCGGCGCTGCTTTCGGCCTTGGCCGGCTGGCGCGGCACCTTCATGGTGGTGGCGGCGATCGCCGCAGCCATGGCGGCGGGGCTTGGGCTGTTGCCCAGAGTCGCGGCGGAAACGAACGAGCCGGTGCGCTATGGCGATGTGGTGCGCTTGCCGGGCGCGCTCATCGGCTATGGCGCGACCTTCGCCTACATGATCGGCTTCTACCAGACCTACACATTCATCGGCGATTATGTGCGCAATCTGCATGGCGCCGGCGCCTGGCTGGCGGGTGCCATCACGCTCTCCTATGGGCTGGGCTTCGGCGGCGGCGTGCTATTCGACAAGTGGATCGACGCGCGGGGCCCGCGGCGGGTCATGGTGCTGGGACTGTTTCTGGTGGGCCTCAATTATCTGGCGCTGCCCTATGCGACGCGGTCCGTCGCCGCCACGATGGTCTATCCGCTGCTGTGGGGGCTTGCCAACCATCTGTGCATGACGGCGATCGTGTCCTATCTCGGCTCCTTATCGACGGCCATGCGCGGCACCATCATGGGGCTGTTTTCCTTCGTCACCTATGTGGCGCTGGCGGCGGGCGGGGCGTTCTACGGCGTGGTTTACGATGCCTACGGCTTTTTCGCCGTCTCCTTCGCGGCGACGGCGAGCCTGTGGATCACGGCGCTGGCGGTGCAAACTCTGCTCGATCGCAAGAAGACCTAACGGCCCTTCCACTGGGGCTTGCGTTTCTCGGCGAAGGCCCTGGCGCCTTCGATCTGGTCTTCGCTGGCGTAGAGCGTGTCGACGGTCTTGAGCTTTCGCTTGGTCACCATGTCGAAGGCCTGCTGGATTGGCAGGTGCATGGTTTCGCGCAAGGTCTCCTTGATGGCGGCGAAGACCAGCGGCGGGCCATCGGCGAGATGCCGCGCCACGTCGCGGGCACGGGCCATGAGGTGCTCTGCGGGCACGATCTCGTTGACGATGCCCCAGTGCTTGGCTTCATGGGCTTCGATGCGGCGACCGGTGAACAGCATTTCAACCGCTACCTGATAGGGAATGCGGCGCGGCAGCTTGATGGTGGCGGCATCGGCCAGCGTGCCGGAATTGATTTCGGGGAGCGCGAAGGTGGCGTGCTCGGCGGCGATGACGATGTCGCAGGAAATCATGATCTCGAAGCCGCCGCCGAAGGCCAGGCCGTTGACGGCGGCGATCACCGGCTTGTTGAGGCCGGGCAGTTCCTGCAAGCCGCCGAAGCCGCCCACGCCATAGTCCGAGTCGGGCGCCTCGCCTTCGGCCGCGGCCTTGAGATCCCAGCCGGGGCAGAAGAATTTCTCGCCCGCCGCAGTGAGAATGGCGGCGCGCAATTGCGGATCGTCGCGGAAGGCGGCGAAGACATCGCCCATGATGCGGCTGGTCGCGGCATCGATGGCATTGGCCTTTGGCCGGTCGATGGTGACTTCGAGAACGGCGCCGCGGCGCTCGGTGCGGATGGGGGAGGTCATGGAGCTTTCTCCGATGTAGCTCTATCCCCGAGACCGTCATCCCGGCCCCGGATCGGTGTCCGGGGTAAACTCCAGCCGGGACCCATTCGGCACCATCCAGCGGCAGTGTGCGGGGGGATGACGCTCAGGGGGTCCCGGCTTTCGCCGGGATGACGGTGGAGGGACGATTTTCTAGTTTTCATGGCGCATCTCGATCAGGGCATCGACGGCGACGGCGCCATCGGGGAGAACGAGCAGGGGGTTGACGTCGAGTTCCTCGATCAGGCCGCGATGGGCTTCGGCGAAGGCGGCGACGGCTTCGATCGCCTTGAAGACGGCAAGCGGATCGCCGGATTTGCCGCGGAAGCCCTCGACGAGTTTCCAGACCTTCAGGGATTTGAGGGCGCGTTCGATTTCGGGGCGCGAGGTGGGGAGGATGATCGACACCGAATCCCCGAGGAGCTCGGTGAGAATGCCGCCGGCGCCGACGACCAAAGCGAGGCCGAATTGCGGATCGGATTTGAGACCGACAATCAATTCGGCAATGGCGCCGGTCACCATGCGCTCGACCAGGACTTCCGGCGCAAGCTTGGCCAGGCGGGCGGCGGCCGTCTTCACCTCTTCGGCGTTCTTGAGATTGAGCGCGACGCCGCCGGCCTCGGTCTTGTGGGCGATGGCGGTGGAGGAGATTTTCAAGGTCACCGGATAACCGAGGCGCTCCGCCGCTGCGACGGCGTCCTTCGGCTTGCAGACGACGCCCTCGGGAACCGTGAGGCCATGGGATTTGAGAAGCTGCTTGGCGGCGAATTCGCTCAGAGTGTGCTCGTCGCGGCCGCGTTGCACGGTTTCAGTCATGGCCGGCGGGGCATCGAGCCTGGCCCGGTTGCGGCCGATGAAGGCGGCGGCTTCGAAGGCGGTGAGCGCATCGTCGAGGCCCATCATGGGGGCGATGCCATGGGCCGCAAGCTCATCGGCGAGCGCCAGCGGCATGCATTCCGGCAGCGAGGCCACCATGGCGGCGCGGGCCTTCGTCGCATCGGCGGCATTGATCAACGCTCTTGCCGTCACCAGCCAGGTATCGGGGCGCATCCTGGGATTGGTGGGAATGTCGAGAATGAGCATGGCCGCATCATAGCCGCCGCCGAGCACGGCGGAGAAGGTGGCGGTGAGCTTGGCTTCGTCGTTCCAGATGAAGGTGTGATAGTCGAGCGGATTGTCGATGGCGACATATTCATTGAGGGTGGCGGCGACTTTCGGCTTGGTGCAGGTGTCGAAAGGCGGGAAGCGCACGTTCTTCTCGATCGCCATGTCGGCGACGAGCGCCGCCTCGCCGCCGGAACAGCTCATCGAGACGAGGCGGTTATCCTTGAGCGGACCGCCGTGATGCAGAAATTTAAGGGTCTCGACGAAGCCGGTCACCGATTTCATGCGGGCGATGCCGGTGCGCTCGAAGAGCGCGTCGTAGAGTGTGTCGGCGCCGGCCAGCGCCGCGGTATGGCTCATCGCCACCTTGGCGCCCTGTTCGGAACGGCCGGTCTTGAGTGCCACGACCGGCTTGCGATTGGCGCGGGCGATTGCGGCGGCGCGGGCGAAGGCGGCGATATCGGGCAGGCCTTCGATGTGCAGGCCGATGGCGGTGATGCGGGGATCGGCGGTTAGGGTCTCAAGCATTTGCGCCATATCGACATCGGCCTGATTGCCGATGGCGAAGACGGCAGCCACGGGCAGGGCGCGCCGGGTCATGGTGAAATTGCAGGCGATGTTGCCGGACTGGGTGACGATGGCGACACCGGAAGCGCAGGGCTCGAGCCCATGCTCGTCGGGCCACAGGGCGGCGCGGGCCAGGCCGTTGACGAAGCCGTAGCAATTGGGCCCCATGAGCGGCATGCCATCGGCTGCGGCGAGGAGTTCATCCTGCAGATGGCAGTCGCCGGTCTCGGCGAAGCCTGAGGCATAAATGACGGCGCCGCCGCAACCCATTTTTCTCAGCTCACGGACCATTTCGATGGTGGGCTCGCGCTTGACCGCGATGAAGGCGGCATCGACGGGGCCGCCGATATCGGCGATAGAGCGCACGGTCTTGATGCCGCCGAGCTGGTCGCGCTTGGGATGTACGGCCCAGATCTTTCCGGTGAAGCCCAGATTGCGGGTGCGGGAAATGGCGACGTCGCATTCATGGCCGCCGATGAAGGCGATGGAACGCGGGTGGAGCAGCGGGGCGAGCGAGCGATGTTTCAGAATCAGCCTCCCAGAGGCCGCAGCAGGGCGCGCGAGATGATGTGGCGCTGGATTTCGGAGGTTCCCTCCCAGATGCGCTCGACCCGGGCGTCGCGCCAGATGCGCTCCAAGGGGAGATCGGACATGAGGCCCATGCCGCCGTGAATCTGGATCGCCTCGTCGGCGACGAAGGCCAGCATCTCGGTTGACTTGAGCTTGGCCATGGCCATGTCCATATCGGTCACGGTCTTCCGATCGAATTTCCAGGCGGCCTCAAGCGTCAGGAGTTCGGCGGCCTTGAGTTCCATCGCCATGTCGGCGAGCTTGAAGGACACACCCTGGAACTTGCCGATCTGCTGGCCGAACTGGACGCGGTCGACGGCGAATTGCTTGGCGTGTTCGAGAGCGCGTTCGGCGCGGCCGATGCACGTCGCCGCGACCTGCAAGCGCGTGGCGCCGAGCCAGTCGTTGGCGACCTCGAAGCCCTTGTGCAATTCGCCGAGTATCTGGCTCTTATGCACCCGGCAATCGTTGAATTCGAGGATGCAGTTGTTGTAGCCGCGGTGCGAGACGTTCTTATAGCCCGGGCGCACCGTGTAACCCTTGGTGCCCATGTCGACGAGGAAGGCGGTGATGAGTTTCTTCTTGCCGCGCGGCGTGTCTTCCTCGCCGGTGGCGGCGAAAAGGATGACGAAGCTCGCCTCGTCGGCGTGGCTGATGAAATGCTTGGTGCCGTTGATGACGAAATCGCCGCCGTCGGCGCGGGCGAAGGTCTTCATGCCGCGCACGTCGGAGCCGGTGCCGGGCTCGGTCATGGCGAGGCAATCGGATTTCTCGCCGCGCACCGAGGGCAGGAGATATTTTTCGCGCTGCTCGCCCACGCAGGCCATGAGGATGTTGGAGGGCCGCGCCACGCAGGTCCAGTGCAGGGCGTAATTGGCGCGGCCCAGTTCCTTCTCGTAGAGAACCCAGGTCAGCGTATCGAGGCCGGCGCCGCCCACCTCGGCCGGCATATTGGCGGCATAGAGGCCGGCGGCAATCGCCTTCTTCTTCAATTCATCGCGGAGGTCATGGCGCAGAACGCCCGTCTCCTCGATCTCGGCCTCGTGCGGATAGAGCTCCCGCTCGACGAAATCGCGCGTCGTCTTGACGATCATCCGCTGTTCTTCGGAGAGGGAGAAATCCATATTGCTACCTGATATGCATGGTTTCGAGATGGCCGTCGACGGCGATGGCCTGGCCGTTGACCATTTTGGCGGCGGGAGAAGCGAGGAACAGGCACATGTCGGCGATCTCATCGGGCTCGACGAAACGCGAGATCGACTGCGACCGGACCATTTCCTTCGCCACGACATCGAAGGCCACGCCGCGCTGGCCGGCCTCGCCCTGGATGACGCGGTTGATGCGGTCGCCGCGAACCGCGCCGGGACAGATCGCGTTGCAACGGACATTGTGGGGGCCGAGTTCGATGGCGAGCGATTTGGTGAGGCCGATCACCGCCCATTTGGCCGCCGCATAGGGCGTGCGGTTGCCGAAGCCGTATTGTCCCGCCGTCGAAGAGAGATTGATAATCGAGCCCGCGCCTTGCGCCTTCATCACCGGCGCGGCGCGGCGGGCGCAGAGGAAATGCGAATCGAGGCAGATTTCCAGGCATTCGCGCCAGTCGGCATAGTCGATGTCGTCGACGGGGGCGGTCGGGCCCTTGATGCCGGCATTGTTGACCAGCACGTCGAGGCCGCCCAAATCGTCGAGGGCCTCGTCGAACCAGGCATCGATCTCGCCTTCGCTGCGGACATTGACGAAGGTCGCGGCGATCTCGGGGATTTCGTCGCGGAAGGAGGCCAAGGCCGCCTCGTTGACATCGCAGATATGCACCTTGGCGCCGTCGGCGGCGAAGGCCTTGGCGATCGAGCGGCCGATGCCCGATGCGGCGGCGGTGATCATCACGCGTTGCGGCATTTATATTGCTCCCCTCTATCCGTCATCCCGGCGAAAGCCGGGACCCATTCAACGCTTCCAATTCGCAGACTGCCAAAGGAAATCGCTCAGGGGGTCCCGGCTTTCGCCGGGATGACGGTGTTATTTTTTCTTCCTCACCTTCGCCTCGCGCTCCAGCACGAGCCCGGCGCCGATCTTGTGTTTCTTGAACAGTTTCATCATGTCCACCAGAATGGCGTTGCGCTTGGCCTCGAGGGCGGCGACCGTCCGGCCGGCGGCCTGGGCCTCGCAGCCTTCGACCAGGCGCTTTTCAAGCGCCGCATTCCATTTGGGGAATTTGAGATCGGTCCAGGGCAGTTCCAGGGTGGGATCGAACTGCTTGATGAAGTCGCGCATGCCGCCGGGGCCGCCGGCCAGATGATAGGTCATGAACGAGCCCATGAAGGCCCAGCGCATGCCGGCCGAATAGACGATCGAATCGTCGATGTCGCCGGTCGAGCCCACGTCCTTGTCGAGAATGTTGAGGGCCTCGCGCCACAGCGCTTCCTGCAACCGGTCGCAAATATAGCCGTCGATCTCCTTCTTGAGGCGCAGCACGTGCATGCCGATCGATTCGAAATAGGCGCCGGCGCGGTCCATGGCCTGCTTCGAGGTCTTTTCACCGGGCACGGTTTCAACCAGCGGCAGGAGATAGACCGGGTTGAAGGGGTGGCCGATCACGACGCGCTCCGGATGGCGGCATTGGGACTGCAGGCGGGTGGGGAGGAAGCCGGAGGAGGACGAGGCGATGACGACCTCGGGCCTTGCCACGGCATCGATATCGCGGAACAGCCTGATCTTGAGGTCTTCGCGTTCGGGGGCGGCTTCATGTATGAAGTCGGCTTTCGCGGCCATCTCCTTGAGATCGGTGGTGAAAGTGAGCTTGCCGCGCTTCCTCTTGCGGGGTTGCAGCTTGGCCATGGAGGGCCAGGCCACCTTGATCGCGGCGCGAAGTTTCGCCTCGGCGGCGGGGGAGACGTCATAGGCGATGACGTCAAGCCCACGGATCAGGAGGCGGGCTGCCCAGCCGGCGCCGATCAGGCCGGTGCCGGCGATGCCGATGGTTTGGATGGCGGTCATTTCATGTCCTCGGCTTGAGCTTGAGGATGGCGCGGCCTTCGTCGGGGGTTGCGGCCCGGGTGCCGAGAAGCTCGATGATCTTGACGGCCTTCTCGACCAGCTTGCCGTTGGTGGCGTGGACGCCCTTTTCGAGCCAAAGATTATCCTCGAGGCCGACCCGGACATGGCCGCCGAGGAGAACGGCCTGGGTGACGGCGGGGAATTCGTTGCGGCCGATGCCGAAGGCGGCCCAGACGGCGTTCTCCGGCAATTGGGCCTTCTGATAGGCCATGGTTTCGCTGTCATAGGGCGCGCCCCAGGGGATGCCGAGGCAGAGCTGGAACATCGGCGGATCTTCGATCAGACCCTCGGCGCAGAGCTGCTTGGCGAACCACAGATTGCCCGAGTCGAAGATTTCCATTTCCGGCTTGACGCCGTAGGACTTGATGAGTTGGGCCTGCTCGCGCAGTTGCGCCGGCGTCTGCACGACGATGGTGTTGCCGTCGCCGAAATTGAGCGAGCCGCAATCGAGGGTGCAGAGTTCGGGGCGCAGTTCCGCCACATGCAGGAGCCGCTCGATGGGGCCGACAAGATCGGTGCCGTTCTTGCCCCATTGCATCGGCGTCTCGCCGGGCCCCACTTCGAGATCGCCGCCCATGCCGGCGGTCAGGTTGATGATCACCTCTTTATTCTTGGCGCGGATGCGTTCCATGACTTCGCGGTAGAGATGGACGCCGCGCGCGCCCTTGCCGGTCTTGGGATCGCGGACATGGCAATGGACGACGGTGGCGCCGGCGGAAGCGGCCTCCAGCGCCGAATTGGCGATCTGCTCGGGCGTCACCGGAATGGCGGGATGCTTGCCGACCGTGTCGCCGGCGCCGGTGACGGCACAGGTGATGATGATTTTGGGGTTCATGGGATGCTCCTCGATATGACGGCAGTGTATCGGCGGACCGGGCGATGATTTGACTTTTTTCGCCATTTGCTTATCAAATTCCGCCAATGGCCCAGTATGACGTCGTCTTCCTGCTTATCCCGCGCTTTTCGATGATCGCGCTTTATGGAGCGCTGGAGCCCTTGCGGGTCGCCAATCGTTTCGCCGGCCCGGTGTTCTCCTGGCGCTTCGTCTCGGCCGGCGGCGAACCGGTGGCGGCCTCCAACGACATTCCGGTTTCGGTCTCGGGCGGGCTCAAGGACATCGGCCGGCCGGCCATGGCGGTGGTCTCGGCCAGCTACGAGCCGGAACGCGGCAGGACCAGGCCGGTGCTGGCGGCGATCCGCAAGCTGGCGCGGGAGAAGGCGCTGCTCGCGGGGATCGACACGGGGCCCTTCCTGCTGGCGCAGGCTGGCGTGCTCGACGGCCATCGGGCCACCTGCCATTGGGAAAGCCTGCCGGGCTTCCGCGAGAGTTTTCCGGCGGTGCAGGCAACGCAAGCGCTTTACGAAATCGACCGCGACCGCATGACCTGTGCCGGCGGCGCCGCCGCCATCGACATGATGCTGGAATGGATCGGTCGTCTCTTGGGCCGGCCGCTGGCGGTGACGGTGGCCGATCAACTGGTGCATTTCCGCTATCCCGACGGCGAGCGCCAGGCGCGGGTGCCGGCGGGAGCGCGTTATGGCACCGGCGATCCGCGGCTTCTCGCCATCGTCGCGGCGATGGAGGGCGAAAGCGACGAGCCGCTCGATGCGGCGGCACTGGCGCACATCGGCGGCATCTCGGTGCGGCAGATGGAACGGCTGTTCGCGCGGGCGCTCAAACAGCGGCCGATGGGCTTCTATGTGGATGTGCGGCTGGAAAAGGCCGAGCGGCTGCTCACCTATTCGCACATGAGCGTGCGCGATGTTTCGGTGGCCTGCGGCTTTTCCTCACTGGCGCAATTCTCGCGCGCCTTCAAGGCGAAGCGCGGCCGGCCACCGTCAAGGCTGCGTCGTTCGGCTTCCGTGGCTTCGCCGTTCCGGTTATGATTCGGCAATCGAGGGGCCATGAAACGGCATTTGTTCAGAATCGCGTCGCGCATCGTCATGCGGCCGCTGCACCGGCAGATGCGCGGCATGACGCTGGGGGCGCGGGTGGCGGCCATCGACGGCGAGAACCGCGTGCTGCTGGTGCGGCACGGCTATGCGCCGGGCTGGATCCTGCCCGGTGGCGGTGTCGAGCGTGGCGAAACGATTTATGCCGCGGCGGTCAGGGAACTGCGCGAGGAAACTGGCGTCGTTGCCGGGGAGGAGCCGAGGCTGCATGGCCTCTTCTCCAATCACGAACTCTTTCCCGGCGATCACCTGGCCTGCTTCGTGCTGCGCCGGTTTGTCCGCGAGCCGTTCGCGCCGTCGGCGGAAATCGCCGCGGCCGAATTTTTCGCCGCCGACCGGCTTCCCTCCGACACGACCGGCGGCAGCAGGCGGCGGATCGAGGAAATCCTGTTCGGGCGGCCCATTGCGCATGACTGGTAGATCGGCGCTTGACCGAAACGTCCCGCGCGGCTATTGCGCCACTTATGAACCGGATCGGCACCATCTGCCTGCGACGACGCGCCCGCCAATTGCGCGCCTGAATCTATCCGAGTCCATTCCGTCATCATCGACGATCTGCGTTGCGGGACCGGGTAGCCCCGTAATCCCCGTTGCAGGATCAATTCAATGACCGGTTCCCATATTGTCGAAGACGTCCAGGCCGCCGACGCGGCGCACATCGAAAAGCTGCTCGATCGGAGTTTCGGCATCGACCGGCGGGTCAAGACCTCCTACCGGCTGCGCGAGGGCAACAGCCCGGTCGCCTCTCTGTCGCTCTTGATCCGCGACAAGGAGATGGGGATTTCCGGGGCGATCAGCTTCTGGCCGCTGAAGATCGGCAGGCGCGGCAGCGATGCTTTGCTGCTGGGGCCGCTGGCGGTGCATCCGGCGCGGCAGAATCTGGGAATCGGCTTGGCATTGATGCGCAACGGCCTGGCACGTGCCAAGGCCATGGGGCACGGCCTCGTTATTCTGGTCGGCGATCTTCCCTATTATGCGCGGGTGGGATTTGCGCGGTTGCCGGAAGGCCGTCTGCTGCTGCCCGGTCCCGTCGATCCAAAACGGTTTCTCTATCTGGAACTGGCGTCCGGCGCATTGGCGCAGGCGCAAGGTCTGGTGCTGCCACCGCACCGCTTTGCCGAGCTGTCAGCGGCCCTCGCGGTACCACATGGCGCAGACGGCGAGCAGCAGCGCGCCGAGACTTAAGAGTGTGGCGAAGAGCGGGATTTCGGTGACGGCCGTTACCCGGTAGGCGCCGTTGGCCTTGAAGCCGAGCCAGCCGGCGCCAGACGTCTGGCGGCCCGCCGCCGCCATGACCATGCGCGGCATGCCGTCCTCGAGCCAGGCAATACCGCCGCCGGTCGCCTTGGCGACGGGGGCCAGCTTATTGGCCGTGGCGATCACGTCGGCGGCTTCCTTGGCATCGGCGCTGCCGGCCGCCGCCACCGCCTCGAGCTTGCCATCGTTGAGCCGGTGCAGGCCGGCTTCGGCAATATCGAGACGGCCCTGCCATTGGCCGGGCGATTGTTCGGTGAGTTGAACATCGACCGTCTTGCCGGACGGCAGCGTCACGGTGACTGGCGCCACCGTATCGGCCATGGTGCGGCGCTCGACGACGAGCTGGCGGCCGTCCTGGCGGCCGTTCAGCGCCTCTTCCTCGAGATCGGGCTCTTGCATCAGCCAATGGGCGGTGCGGCGCAGCAGTTCGGTCTGCGGGCCGCCGCCATCGAAGCCCCTGGCCCACAGCCAACCGTGGTCGGAGAGAAGCTGGGCGACGCGGCCCTGGCCGCGGCGCGACAAGACGAGGAGCGGCCGGTCCTCGCTGCCCGACATCACCACCTGGCCCTCCGTTGGCAGGCTGTCGATGAGGCGGAACCAGCGGCCCCAGGTGGGCTTGTCGCCTTCGCCGCCCGGCAGCATGCGGGTGACGGGATGGCGGCGGCCAGCCTGGGTGAGCTGCGGGCGGAAGGCGCCTTCGATCACCCGGCCGGTGGGCGGGGCCGGGATGATGTCGGCCAGCGGCGTTGCGTAGAGGCCGTCCTCGGCGGCGAAGTCGGGCCCCGAGGCGATCAGCACGGCACCGCCGCGGTTCACGTAATCGGCGACATTGGCGAGATAGGCGAGCGGCAGCACCGCCTGACGGCGGTAGCGGTCGAAGATGATGAGATCGAATTCGTCGAGCTTCTCGACGAACAGCTCGCGGGTCGGGAAGGCGATGAGCGCCAACTCCTTGATCGGTGTGCCGTCCTGCTTTTCCGGCGGGCGCAGGATGGTGAAATGCACGAGATCGACGGAGGCATCGGCCTTCAGCAGATTGCGCCAGGTGCGTTCGCCCGGGTGCGGCTCGCCGGAAATGAGCAGCACCCGCAAGCGGTCGCGGATGCCTTCCATGACGGCGATGGCGCGGTTGTTCTGGGCCGAAATTTCGCCGGGCATGGGCTCGGCCTCGATCTCGGCGATGTTTTGGCCACCGTGATCGATGGGAAAGGAGAATTCGGCGATGCTGCCGGGTGCAATGGTGGCGCCCTGCGGATCGCGGCCGGCAATTCTCACCGTCACCGCCACGGGCGAGCCGTCGCCGCCCACATCCTCAATGTGGAAACGGATGGTTTGTTCCTTGCCGACAATGCCGAAGCGCGGCGCCTGGTCGATCACCACGCGGCGGTCGCGCTCATTCTTGCCGCCGGTCAGCAGCACATGCAGCGGGCCGCCAATGCCGGATTTCGCAGGGTCGGCAGGAACATCGTGGACCTGGCCGTCGGTCACCATCACGGCGCCGGCGAAGCGCTCGGGGGGAATTTCGGCGAGCGCCCGGTTGAGCGCCTCGAAGGCGCGGGTGCCGTCGTCGTCGGCGGTGATGCCGGAGCGCACCGATACGACGCGAAGCTCGAGATTGCCGAGGCGCTTGGCCACATCCTTCAGCGCCTGTTCGGCGGCATCGGCCTGGGCCAGGCGGTTGCCGGTCTCCTGGCTCTGGCTGCGGTCGATGACGGCGACGGCGATGTCGCTCAGCGCCTCGCGCTCTTCGTTGCGGATCGAGGGATCGAGGAGGGCCAAGAGCAGGAGCGAAAGCGCCAGGGCGCGCAGCCACCAGCCGCGGCTTCCCGCCAGCGCCGCGACAACGACCAGAATCAATCCGGCGGCGGCAAGTGCCGCGATGAGCCACAACGGCAGCACGGGCGCGAATGAAACCTGCCAGCCCATCTATTGCCCCAGCCGTTCGAGGAGGGCGGGCACGTGCACCTGGTCGGACTTGTAATTGCCGGTCAAGACATACATGACGATGTTGATGCCGGCGCGATAGGCCATTTCGCGCTGCCGGTCGGTACCGGGAACCACCGCAAAGAGCGGCCGGCCGGCATCGTCCACCGCCCAGGCGCCGGCATAGTCGTTGGAACCAATGATGATGGAACTGACGCCGTCGGCGTTGCCGGTGACCGCGCCTTGCGCGTCGGCGCGCTCGACCCAGAGCTGGCCCGCGTCATAGCGGCCGGGAAAAGACTGCATCAGATAGAAGGCCTTGGTCAGCACATGTTCGGCGGGAACCGGCTCGAGCGGCGGAATGTCGAGTTTGGCCAGCATGCGGCGGAGCGCCTCGGCCGCAGCCGTGGCGGTGCCCGACAGGGATTCGAAGCCGGCGCCGTCATCGCGCAGGTCGAAGAAAATGGTGCCGCCGTTTTTCATGAAGGCGTCCATCTTGGCCAGCGCCGCATTGGAGGGCGCCGCCGCATCGGCGCGCACCGGCCAATAGAGCATCGGAAAAAACACAATCTCGTCGCGCTCGATATCGATGCCCACCGGATCGCCAGGCTCAACCGAGGTGCGGTCCTTGAGAACGGAGCCGAGGCCCTTGAGGCCCGCCTCGCTGACGCGGTCGATCTCGGCATCGCCGCTCAGCACATAGGCGAAATGGGTGGCCAGCGTGCTGCGCAAGGCGAAGTCGTCGGCGCTCTGGGCGCGGGCCGGGCCGGGCGCCTGGAGCACGGCCAGGAGCAGCAGCGCCGCGGCGGTGGCGCCGCCCGTGCGCAACCGCCGTCCCAGCCCGCCGAGCATGAGGGCGGCGAAACAATCGAGCAGGAAGAGGATCAGGGCCGCGGCGAAGGCGAAGGGGGCAAGGGCGGTAGCCGGCAGCGGCGTCAGCGAGCGCAGCGCGACCCCGGACGGCAGGTCCTTGACCGGCATGATCGCTTCGCCCGTTTGCGCAATGTTGATGGCGCGCTGCATGGCGCCGCGGGCATAGAGGCCGGCGGGATGCTCGGGCGAGGCCTGGGCCTTGTCGATCTCGGCCAAGGACACGGGGCGCGAGTCGGGCAACGGATCGATCAGCTCGCCGCGGCCCGACAGCGCCCGGCGCGGGCTGAAGGCGGCGGCGGTATCGGCGCTCTGGGCGGCTCCGGCCGCCGCACCGCCGCCGGCCCCGGGAGCGAGATCGACGACGCGGCGCAGCATTTCGACGAACAGGCCGGTGAGCGGCAGGTTGGACCAGTCGGCGTTGGCGGTCACATGGAACAGCACCAGGAGGCCCTTGCCCTTGCGCTCGGCCGTTACCAGGGGCGTTCCGTCTTCAAGGCTCGCCCAGACCTTGTCGGGGAGCTCGCTGTCGGGTTCGGCCAGAACCTGGCGGGTGACCCGGATCGAGGGATCGGGGGCGAGGCCGGCGAAGGGGCTCTTTTCCGGGAATTGCTGCAGGGCCTGCGGCGTTTCCCAGCTCAAGGCGCTGCCGAGCTCGCGGCCGCCTTCGCGCAGGGTGACCGGAATGAGGCTGTCCTGGGCGCCGGCCAGGCGCGGCCCGGCGAAACGCATCAGGACGCCGCCGCGCTCCAGCCAGGCGCTCACCATCGCGGCGGTCTCCTGGGGCAGGACGCCAATATCGGCCAGCACCAGCATGGAAAGCCCGGCATCGAGGCGCTCCTTCAGGGCCCTGGCATCGGCGGGCTCGGACAATTCGGCAAAGGGCTCAAGAGCCCGCGAGACGTAATAGAGCGGCGACAGCAAGGGCTGGGCCGACTCGAGGGAAGCACCCGATTGCAGGGCCACGGATTTGCGCCGCCAGCGGTCGTCGAAGAGGAAAGTGGCGGCGGCATTGCGCTCGCCGTCGATTTCGATGCGCTGCACCTCGTTGCGCAATTCGACGGGAAGCTCGAGCACCGCCTTGGCCTGGCCGGAGCCGGCGGCGAAGTTCAGCGTGGCATCGGCGAGATCGCGGCCATTGCCTGCCACGGCGCGGATTTTGGCGGTGGCGGGCTGGCCGGCCACGGCGCGCAGCGCCGCGATCTCGATGCGGCCGCCGTCGATGGCCGGGGTGGCCAGGGCCATGGGCAGTTGCGCGGTCTCGGGCATGACCGCTTCGACGGACGCCTTGCCATTGGCCAGCGCCGCCAGTCCCAGGGCAAATTCCTTGGCCCCGCCGCGATCGACGCCATCGCCGATCCAGACGATGCGAAGAGCGGCGCTGGCGCCGAAGGCCGACTTCAGGCGGGCGAGAAGACTGCGGTAATCGGGATCGAGCGCCTTGGGCGCCAGCGCCGCGGCCTTGCGCCCGGCGGCTTCGGCGGAGAGCGGCTCGAGGCCCGAGGGCCGCGCTTCGGGCGTGGTGGTGGCAAGCGTCACGGTGGCGCCGGCGCGGCGGGCGTTATCGAGAACCTCGGCGACGATCGCCTGGCGCTTGTCCCAGTGGCGGGCGGCGGCCCAGGTGTCGTCGACGATGAGCAGCACGGGCTCGCCGCCCATGGCGGCGACATGGCCCGGCGCATGCAGGGGATGGGAGACGCCGATAATGACCAAGGCGGCGATGGCGAGCCGCAGCGCCATCAGCCACCAGGGCGTCTTGTCGGGCTGTTGCTGGCGGTTCACCAGATCGAGCAGCAGGCGCAGCGGCGGGAAGCGCAAGGTCTGGGGCCGGGGCGGGGTGAAGCGCAACAGCCACCAGATGACCGGCAGCAGCAACAGACCGGCAAGGGCCAGCGGCGTGGTGAAGGTCAGGGCCTGCAGGAAGCCCGTCATGCGATGCCGCCGGCGCCGAAGGCGCGGCTCTTGGCGCCGCCGATGAGGCCGTGCATGAGCATCAGCAAATGGGCAACCGATTGGTCGGTGCGGTGGGCGGTGAAGCTCCAGCCGGCCCGAAACGTGGTGTCGCGCAAGGCTTCGCGGTGGGCGCGGAACCTTTCGCCATAGGCCTCGCGCAGCAATTCGGTCTTGCCGGCGAGAAAGCGCAGCGGTCCCGCCATTTCCTGGAATTCCATGCGGCCGGCATAGGGCAGGGTCTCCTCGGCCGGATCGACGATCTGGATGAGATGGCCGTTGACGCCGGAAGCGGCAAAGCCGGTCACGGCTTTCTGCACATCTTCCGGGGATTCGTAGAAATCGGCGAGCAGCACGGCGGAGCAATAGCGTTGCACAGGCCCCGCCGCCGGAAGGCCAGGTCCCACCTGATGCAGCATCCATTCCGCGATGCGCGCCAGGCTGGTGCGGGCATGGCCGGGCGCGAAGGGGCTGCCGATGGCGGCGACGCGCTCATGGGCGCGCACCGCCAGGGCGCCGAGCGCGAGTGCAATCAGCATGGCGCGGTCGCGCTTGGCGGATTTCGCCAGATGCGACTTGAAGGCCATGGAAGGGGCGGGCGAGGCCCACAGCCACAAGGTGTTGGCGGCTTCCCATTCATTCTCGCGGATGAACACGCGGTCCGACCGGGCCGACTTGTGCCAGTCGATGCGCTGCACCGAATCGCCGAAACTATAGGGCCGATACTGCCAGAAATTTTCGCCGGGTCCGGCGCGCTTGCGGCCATGGACGCCGAGAATAACGGTGGCGGCGATGCGTTCGGCCTCGACCAGCAAGGGCGGAAGGGCGCGGGAGGCCGCCTCGGCGCGGTCGGTGAGCAGGATCGCCGGCGCGCCCGACATGGACCCGGGCGCCGTCAGGCGAGCATGTCCTTGAGGCGGGCGATGACGCTGTCGACAGTGTGGCCCTCGGCGCGGGCGGTGAAATTCAGGGCCATGCGGTGGCGAAACACCGGGCGCACCAGGGCCAGCACGTCGTCGATCGAAGGCGACAGCCGGCCTTGCAGCAGCGCCCGGGCGCGCACGCCGAGCATCAGCGCCTGGCTGGCGCGCGGGCTCGGCCCCCAGGCGACGTTCTGGTTGACGAAACTGTCGGCATCGGGACCGGGCCTGGAGGCGCGGACGATTTTCAGAATGGCGTTGGCCACCTGCTCACCCACCGGAATGACGCGGGTCAAGCGCTGGGCGCTCAGCAGTTCGGCGGTGGTCAGCACCTTCTCGGCTTCCTGCTCATCCTTACCGGTGGTGGCGAAGAGCATACGGCGCTCGGCCTCCAGCGCCGGATAGGGCACGTCGATCTCAAGCAGGAAGCGGTCGAGCTGGGCTTCCGGCAGCGGATAGGTGCCTTCCTGCTCGATCGGGTTCTGGGTGGCCAAGACATGGAAGGGGCGCGGCAGGTCGTGGCGCTCGCCGGCGACGGTGATGTGATGTTCCTGCATGGCCTGCAGCAGCGCCGACTGGGTGCGCGGGCTGGCGCGGTTGATTTCGTCGGCCATCAGCAACTGGCAGAAAACCGGACCCGGCACGAAGCGGAACTGGCGACGGCCGCTGTCGCTTTCCTCCAGCACCTCGGAGCCGAGAATGTCGGCGGGCATCAGGTCGGGAGTGAACTGCACGCGCTTTTCCTCAAGCCCCAGAACGCGGCCGAGCGAGGTTGCGAGCTTGGTCTTGGCGAGGCCGGGGGCGCCAACGAGCAGGGCATGGCCGCCGCCGAGAATGGCGGTCAGCGCCAGTTCGATGACTTCGTCCTGGCCGAAGATGATTTTGCCCATGGCACCGCGCACCTTTTCCAGGCGAGCGCCGATGGTTTCGAGTTCGCCGAGGATCTTGCGGTCTGCTTCGTTGATGCTTGCCATGGGTCTCACTATAGTTTGCCGCAGCGAGTGATGGAGGACCGGCCGTTGATGGAGCGTTAACGGCATCCTCCGGAAGGAGAATGGCCTAAAAGAGGCGGGTAAATGACGACTCACTTAAGAAATAGGGCCCGGCCATCATGACGGCGGAGACGCGCGATGCAAGCAATCCGTTGCGGGGGCTGAAGGAAGCCGCGGGCGCCGCCAAGGGTCTGCCGCCGGTACATCTGTGGAATCCGCCCTTCTGCGGCGACCTCGACATGCGCATCGCCCGCGACGGCACCTGGTTCTACATGAATTCGCCGATCGGGCGGAAGCCCCTGGTCAAGCTGTTTTCCTCGGTGCTGCGCCACGACGAGGACGGCAAATACTATCTGGTCACGCCGGTGGAGAAATGCGGCCTTGCCGTCGAGGACGCGCCGTTCCTGGCGATCCGCATGCAGGCGGAGGGCCATGGCCGCGCCCAGGTGATTCGATTCGAGACCCAGGTCGACGACGAAGTGACCGTCGATGCGGGCCATCCCTTGCGCTTCGAAACCGAAGAGGGAACCGGTGGGCTCAAGCCCTATGTGCTGGTCAGGGCGAGGCTCGAGGCCCTGGTGTCACGGGCCTTGTTTTACGATCTGGTGGCGCGCGGCACGACCGAGAACGGCTGGTTCGGCGTGTGGTCATCGGGACAGTTCTTCCCCATGCAGCGGGCCGCCGACATCGGCATCGGGGCGTGATGGCCGGGTTTCGTTTCGATGAAGCGGAATTCCGGGGACTGGCGAAAGAGCGGCTGCATGCCGCGCCGCCGGAAGCCCATAAGCGCAGCGACGACGATCTCAATCCGGAGGCACGGATCATTCCGCCGGGCGCCAAGCCGAAGCCCGCCGCCGTATTGGTGCCGGTGGTAATGCGCGACACCGGCCTGACGCTGCTGCTCACCCAGCGCACCGAGCACATGACCAGCCATGCCGGGCAGGTGGCGTTTCCGGGCGGGCGCATCGATGACGGCGATACGGGACCGGCCGATGCGGCACTACGCGAGGCGGAAGAAGAGACGGGCCTGGCGCGCCAATTCGTCGAGCCCGTCGGTTTTCTCGATACTTATCTCACCAGCACGTCCTACCGGGTGGTGCCGGTGGTGGCGCTGGTGCGCGAGGGGTTCACGATCGCGCCGCATGAAGGCGAAGTGGCGGCGGTGTTCGAAGTGCCGCTCGCCTTCCTGATGGACCCGGCGCATCATGAGCGCCATTCGCGGGAATGGCAGGGCAAGCAACGCTTCTACTATGCGATGCCATGGCAGGACCGCTATATCTGGGGCGCCACCGCCGGCATGATCCGCAATCTCTATCACCTGATGTACGAACCGCGATGAACAGGCTTCCATCATTGGCTCGCGCCCGCTGGCTCAGGGAGCCGGAGCTCAAGCGCATCTTCGCGGCGATCGCGGCGGTGGGCGGCGAGGCGCGGGTGGCAGGGGGCGCGGTGCGCAACGCGCTCCTGGGCGCGCCTATTGCCGATATCGATTTGGCCACCAATCTGGCGCCCGAGTCGGTGACGGCGGCCTGCGTCAAGGCCGGGTTGAAGGTGCATCCGACCGGCATCGAGCATGGCACGGTGACGGTGGTTTCAGGCAAGCGCGGCTTCGAGGTGACGACGCTGCGCCACGATGTCGAGACCGACGGCCGCCGCGCCAAGGTCGCCTTCACCGGCGACTGGCAGGCGGATGCCTCACGCCGCGATTTCACTGTGAACGCGCTGTTTTGCAACGAGCGCGGGAAAATCTACGATTTCACCGGCGGTTACCGGGATATCCTGAGAAAGAGAATCCGCTTTGTGGGGAGTCCGGCGCAGCGCATTGATGAGGACTATCTGCGCATCCTGCGGTTTTTCCGGTTCCATGCGCAGTTCGGCAGGGGCGCGCCCGACAAGGCTGGCCTTGCGGCGTGTGTG
>JANMQL010000172.1:0-3836 GCA_031370475.1 Hyphomicrobiales bacterium
CGCCCTTCGGGCACCTTCTCCCCGCCGCAAGCGGCAGGGAGAAGGGGAAATTAGGGAGAGGCCTTCCTGTCAACCCGATGGCGGAACTGATCGACTTAAACCGCAAGCCACTTCAGCAGGCAGAAAAACACTCCGTGTACGGATTTGACTATCGCTCTTCAAGGTCTGCCGCGTTTGCGTCTGAGGGTCAGACCGGTTCTCGTTATCCCTCAGACTGAGGTGGTCACGGCGAAGCCGTGAGCCTCGAAGCACCTTCTATTTCAGCAGCCAGGCGAATTCCGGGGCGTTGTGGAATTTCCAGGTGCGCTTCGGTCCGGCCATAACATTGAGATAATAGAGATCGTAGCCGTGAATGGCGGCGCAGGGGTGATAGCCCCGGGGCACCAGCGTCACGTCGCCGTCCTCGACCGCGATTGCCTCGTCAAGCGAGCGGTCGTCGGTATAGACGCGCTGGAAAGCGAAGCCCTGGGCGGGGTTGATGCGATGGTAATAGGTCTCCTCGAGCAGCGACTCGTGCGGGAGATTGTCCTGGTCGTGCTTGTGCGGCGGATAGGACGAGGTGTTGGCGCCGGGTGTTACCACCTCGACAACCAGCAGCGACTCGGCTTTTTCCGACTCAGGAATGATGTTGGTGACATAGCGGGTGTTGGTATCGCGGCCGCGGGTTTCGGTGGTGAGCTTGCGGGGCGGGATGACGCGGGCCGGAAGCTTGCCGGTGCCGGGTGCTGAACACACGGCCAGCGTCACGTCGGTCTCGGCGGCCACCGACCAGGTCATGCCGGCCGGCACATAGACCGACCAGGGCTTGCCTTCGAAGGGCGACAGGCGTTCGCCGATCGTGCCAAAATCCAAGGTGCCGGCATGAACACGGCCCTTGCCGGAAATGAACACCAGGCAGAATTCACGGTCGCCGTCGCTGCCCACGGCGATGCCGCCGGGCTTCAGCTTCCACAGGTCGAAGCCCACATCGGTCCAGCCGGCGCTGTGCGGCGTCACATGGATGACGCGGCCGTCGCCGGGTTTGGGCTTGATCTGCAGCTTGGACATGGAGCGCTTTTACACCAATCCGCTTTGCTTGAGAAAGCGCTTGAGATTATCACAGCCCATCTTGGCATATTTGGCGGGCGGCGCCTTGACCGGGTCCTGCTCGGCTTCGACCACCACCCAACCGGAATAGCCTTTGAGCTCCTTAAACACCGAGACATAGTCGACCGCGCCGTCGCCGGGCACGGTGTAGACGCCAGCGAGCACGCTGTCGAGAAACGACCAGTCCTTCTTGTCGGCTTCCGCCTTCACCGCCAGGCGCACGTCTTTGCAATGGACATGGCCGATGCGCGGCTTGTAGGCGCGCGCCAGCCGCACCGGATCGTCACCGCCCCAGGTGGCGTGGCCGGTGTCGAGCAACAGGCCCACGGCGGCGCCGGTTCCCTGCATCAGGCGGTCGATTTCGGCGCCGGTCTGCACCACGGTTCCCATGTGGTGATGGAAGACGAGGCGAAAACCGTCGCCGCGCAGAAGCTCGGCAAGCCGGGTGAGCCGTGCATTGAAAGTCTTCCATTCGGCGTCGCTCATCTTCGGCCGGCTCGACAACGGCGCCGATTTCGTGCCGTGAATGGTGCGGGTGCATTCGGCGACGATGAACACAACGGTGCCCATGTCCTTCAACAGCTTGCGGTGCGCCGCCGCTTCCCTGAACTCGGTCTCGGCATCGCGCTCGATGAGGAAGATCGAATGCCAGCCGCCGACCAGGACCAGGCCGTGAGCCTGCAGAATGGGCCGCAGCTTCGATGCCTCGCGGGGAAACTTGTTACCCTGTTCCATGCCCTCGAAGCCCGCTGCCTTGGCCTCGCTCAGGCATTGCTCCAGCGGAATCCAGCCGCCGATTTCCTGCATGTCGTCGTTGGACCAGCCGATGGGATTGGCGCCGATACGGATTGTCATGTTTCTGTTCCTGTTCCTCGAAATATAACCATCAATCGCCGATGCGCTGCTTCTGCAGCGCTTTTTCGTATTTCTTGCGCGCCGCGCGCACCTGCTTGCGGCTTGAGACTTCCGGCACCGCCACATCCCACCAATGGCCGCCGGCATCGGTCGAAATCATCGGATCGGTGTCGATGACGATGACGGTCGAGCGCTTGTTGCCCTTGGCCCGTTTCAGTGCCGCTTCGAGATCGGCGAGCGATGCCACTTTCTCGGCGATGGCGCCGAGGCTCTTCGCATGGGCGGTGAAATCGATCTCCGGCATTTCCGCAAGGCGCGTGTGGTAGGCGTAGAGATTGTTGAAACGTTCGCCGCCGGTTGCGTGTTGCAGCCGGTTGATGCAGCCGTAGCCGCGATTGTCGAGCAGCACCACGGTGATCTTGATGCCGAGCATCACCGAGGTCGCAAGCTCGGAATTCATCATCATGTAGGAACCGTCGCCCACCATGACGACGACCTCGCGCTCCGGCTGCGCCATCTTGAGGCCGATGCCGCCGGCGATCTCATAGCCCATGCAGGAGAAGCCGTATTCCATGTGATAGGAGGAGGGAGAACTCGCCTGCCAGAGCTTGTGCAACTCGCCCGGAAGCCCGCCCGCGGCGCAGAGCACGGAAATGTCGCGGCCCAGGGCGCGCTGTACGGCACCCACCACCTGCGCGTCCGACGGGCGCTCGGCAGTGGTCGGGCGCGTGTATTTGTCGGCCTCCTTGAGCCACAGTTTGACGCCGGCCTCGGCCTGCTTGGTCCAGGCGGCTGGCGCCTTGTGGCGGCCGAGGTCGGTGGACAAATCCTCAAGCCCCACGCGCGCATCGGCGAGAAGCGGCAGGGCCCGGTGCTTCGCCGCATCGAAGGCCTGGGTGTTGAGGCCGATCAGTGCCTTGCCGGGATTCTTGAACAGGGCCCAGGAGCCGGTGGTGAAATCCTGCAGCCGCGTGCCGACTGCCAGCACCACATCGGCTTCCTCGCAGGCGCGGTTGGCGGCGCTCGTTCCGGTCACCCCCACTGCTCCCATATTGAGCGGGTGCTGGAAGGGCAGCGACGATTTTCCGGCCTGGGTTTCGCAAACCGGAATGCCGTGGCGCTCGGCGAAGCCGGAAAGTGCTGTGCTCGCTTCGGAATAGAGCACCCCACCGCCCGCCACGATGACCGGCTTTCTGGCATTCCTCAGAGCACGGACGGCTTCCGCCAGTTCGGCTTCGTCGGGCCGGATGCGGCGCTGCGCCCAGATTTTCTCGGCGAAGAAGCTTTCCGGATAATCATAGGCCTCGGCCTGGGTGTCCTGGCACATGGCAAGGGTCACCGGCCCGCATTCGGCGGGATCGGTCAGCACCGCCATGGCCCGGTTGAGCGCCGGGATCAGTTGCTCGGGGCGCGCGATGCGGTCGAAATAGCGCGACACCGGCTTGAAGCAGTCATTGGCCGAAGCGGTCCCGTCGCCGAAATCCTCGATCTGCTGCAGCACCGGATCGGGCTTGCGGTTGGCGAAAATGTCGCCGGGAAGCAAGAGCAGCGGCAGCCGGTCGACATGGGCCACCGCCGCCGCCGTCACCATGTTGAGGGCGCCCGGTCCGATCGAGGTGGTGCAGGCCATCATGCGCCGCCGCCGCATCGCCTTCGCATAGGCTATCGCCGCATGGGCCATCGACTGTTCGTTCTGGCCACGGAAGGTTGGCAGTTCGTCGCGCACCTGGAACAGCGCCTCGCCGATGCCCGCCACGTTGCCATGGCCGAAGATCGCCCAGACACCGGCGAAGACCGGCACGGTCTTGCCGTCGATGACGGTCATCTGGCGGGTCAGGAATTTCATCAATGCCTGCGCCGCCGTCAGGCGGATGGTCGTGGTCATGGAGTCCTCC
>JANMQL010000175.1:0-2942 GCA_031370475.1 Hyphomicrobiales bacterium
TTTTCGAGCGCTGCCGCGGGTGCGCCATTTCAGGAAACAACCGGAGCAATGACATGACACCACTTTCCAATATGGCGCACCGCGACATCGAGACGGTGCTGCATCCCTATACCAATCTGGCGCGGCATCGCGAGGTGGGGCCGCTGATCATCAACGCGGCGCGCGGCGTCTATGTTTTTGACGACAAGGGCAAGCGCTATATCGAGGCACTGGCGGGGTTGTGGTGTACCGCACTCGGCTACGGCAACGAGGAGCTGGTGCAGGCGGCTGCGGGAGCGATGCGCAAGCTCTCCTTCACCAGCGTGTTCGGCGGCAAGTCGCATGACGGCGTCATTGAGCTTTCCGAGAAGCTCAAGGAACTGGCGCCCTGCCCCGCTTCCAAGGTTTTGTTCGGCGCCTCGGGCTCGGAAGCCAACGACATGCAGGTGAAGCTCACCTGGTATTACAACAACGCGCTCGGCCGCCCGAACAAGAAGAAGATCATCGCACGCTTGCGCGGCTATCACGGGGTGACGGTCGCCTCCGGCTCGCTCACCGGACTGCCGATGGTGCATACGGATTTCGACCTGCCGATCAAGAATATCCTGCACACCACCTGCCCGCATTATTATCGCGGCGGGATGGAGGGCGAGACGGAAGATCAGTTCACCGACCGGATGGCCAAGGACCTCGACGACCTCATCCAGAAGGAAGGGCCGGACACGGTCGCCGCCTTTATCGCCGAGCCGGTGATGGGAGCGGGTGGCGTCGTGGTGCCGCCTGCGAGCTATTTCCCGAAGATCAATGCGGTGCTGGCCAAATACGACGTGCGCTTCATTTCCGATGAAGTGATCTGCGGCTTCGGCCGCACCGGCAACTGGTTCGGTGCCCAGACTTTCGGCATGAAGCCGACTTCGATCTCCATGGCCAAGGCGATCACCTCGGCCTATTTTCCGATGAGCGCCATCACCATCGAAGAGCCGCTCTACGATGCGATGGTGGAGGAGAGCAAGAAGATCGGCACCTTCGGCCATGGCTACACCTATACGGCCCATCCGGTGGGCTGCGCCGTGGCGCTCAAGGCCATCGAAATCTACGAGCGCGACAAGATCGTCGAGCATGTGAGGAAAGTGGCGCCGGTGTTCACGGGCCGGCTTAAGAAGCTCGGCGAGCATCCGCTGGTGGGCGAGGCGCGCGGCGTGGGTCTGCTCGGTGCACTTGAAGTCGTCGCCGACAAAACCACCAAGCGGGCCTTCGATCCGAAGAAGGCGGTTGGCGCCAGATGCGTCGAGTTCCTGCAGGAGCTTGGCCTGATCAATCGGGCGATGGGCGACTCGGTGGCCTTCTGTCCGCCGCTGATCATCACCAGCGACGAGGTCCACGAAATGTTCGATATGGTGGAAGTGGCCCTCGACAAGACCGAGGCCTGGGTGCGCAAGGAGGGTTTGCGCGGCAATTGATCCCGGTCAAGGAGCAAGGTTCCCTTCCGCCCGATAAGGCGGAATGGACCCGAAACTCCTCCCCTTCGCCCTGCAGGATGTTCCCCGCTACACGAGCTATCCAACGGCGGTGCAATTCCAGGCGGACTTCCCGCCAAGCTTGGCCGATGAATGGCTCGGACAACTGACGCCGGATGCTTCCCTGTCGGTTTATGTCCATATTCCTTTCTGCCGGCAGCTCTGCTGGTATTGCGGCTGCCACACCTCGGTTCCCAATTCCTACGAGCGGGCGGTCAAATATGTCGAGCTGCTGATCCGCGACATCGGGCGCAGCGCCGGGCTGGTGGGCGGCAAGAGAGGCCGCGTGAAGCATGTGCATTTCGGCGGCGGCACGCCCACCTATCTCGAGGACCGGCATATCGGCGACATTCTGGCGGCCATCGACGCCGGCTTTGGTCTCGCTGGCGGCGCGGAGGTGGCGCTCGAATCCGATCCGCGAACCCTGACACGCGAGCGCGCCAAGGTGCTGGCCGGCCTCGGCTTCAACCGCATCAGTTTCGGCGTGCAGGATTTCGCCCTGCCGGTGCAAATGAAGATCAACCGGTTGCAGACCTACGGGCTGGTGGCGGCGGCGACCAACTATCTGCGTGATGCCGGTTTCGCCTCGGTCAATTTCGATCTCATGTATGGATTGCCGGCCCAGACGCGGGACAGCGTTGCAAAAACGGCGCGGCAGGCGGCGCAGCTCAAGCCCGACCGTATCGCGGTCTTCGGCTATGCCCATGTGCCGTGGTTCATGAAGCACCAGAAGATGATCGACGAGGCGGAGCTGCCGGGGGTCGCAGAGCGTTACGCGCAGGCCCGGACCGTCGAAGCGGAACTTTCCGCCGCGGGCTATGTCGCGATCGGCCTCGATCATTTCGCCCTGCCCCATGACGAATTGACCCTTGCCGCAGCCCAAGGCCGATTGCGGCGCAATTTTCAGGGCTATACGACGGACGCCGCCGATGCGCTCATCGCCTTCGGCGCTTCATCGATCTCCGAACTGCCGCAGGGATTCGTGCAGGCGGCGCGCGATACGCTTCACTGGCCGGAGCGGATCGAACGCGGCGAAAGCCCGGTGACGCGCGGGCTGGTACTGACGGCGGAAGACCGCATGCGCGGCGAGATCATCGAGCGGCTGATGTGCGATCTCACCGTGGATTTCGGGCCGATCTTGCAACGCCATGGATTTGCCGCGGACACGCTTGGCGACATCGCGGAAAAATTGCAGCCGATGTGCGAGGCGGGAATCGCGGAATTCGACGGCGCGCGGATCGGCGTGCCCAAGGAACATCGCCTGTTCCTGCGCAACGCCGCCACGGTTTTCGATGCCCATTTCGCCCCGGCGCCGAACCGTCACGCCAAGGCGGTGTAGAGCCGTTTTCACCTGAGTTAGGTTGTCTCCATTATACGTCATCCCGGCGAAAGCCGGGACCCATTGAGCGCTCTCCGACTGCACAGTGAATGCGGATAAGATTCAGG
>JANMQL010000180.1:0-2497 GCA_031370475.1 Hyphomicrobiales bacterium
TCTCACGGACTTTAAGTACGAGTCTTGGTTTGGCATGTTTGCGCCGGCGGGAACACCTCAGCCGATTCTGCAGAAGGTCAGTCAGGACATCGCCACGGCGCTCGGTCAGGCCGAACTGCGCGACCGGATGCACAGGCAGGGCGCTTTGCCTGTCACGAGCACACCGGAACAATTTAACGCAATCATCAGGGCCGACACCGCGCGCAATAGCAAGCTATTGCTCGATGCCGGAATTGGCGCGCAGTAAGCAGGAGAATTGGGTCATGGCACGTACCGCTTTATCATTATGCCTGTTTACCGCGGCGGCGCTGCTCGACCCTATCAGCCAGAGCAGACCCGCAAGCGCCCAAAATTATCCATCGCAACCCATCAAAATCATCGTCGCGACCCCACCTGGCGGCATCGCCGACCTGGTCGGCAGAACCTTTGCGCAGAAGTTGAGCGAAGGAGGCAAGACCGCCCTGGTCGAAAATCGCACCGGCGCTGGCGGCGCTCTCGCAGCAGAAGCCTCCGCCAAAGCAGCGCCCGACGGCTACACGCTGTTCGTCAGCATGCACCAGACCAATGCCATCCTGCCGCATCTGGTCAGCAAGCTTTCCTATGACCCGCTCAAGGATTTTGCGCCGATCCTCAATGCCACCGGTTCGGCCAACATTTTGATCGTCCATCCATCCGTCCCCGCCAAGACAGTGAAAGAGCTGGTCGCCTACGCAAAGGCCAATCCAGGCAAACTCACCTATGCTTCCCAAGGCAACGGCAGTTCCGGCCACGTGGTCGGCGAGCAGTTCAAGCAACTCGCGAGCATCGACATTACCCACGTGCCCTATCGCGGCGCCGCGCCGGCCAGTCAGGACCTGGTTGCCGGCCACGTCTCGATGATGTTTGACATTGTGCCACTGGCACGCACGCAGATTGACGCCGGCACAGTACGTGCCCTCGCAGTCGCCTCGCCGCAACGGCTCGCGGCAATCCCCGACGTGCCGACCATGGTGGAAGCCGGATTCCCGCAAATCGAAGGAGGCCCATGGTTTGGCATTGTGGCGCCGGCCGGGACGCCGCGCGCAATCATCGAATGGCTTAACGCTGAGGGCCGAAAGACATTCTCAGCACCAGAAGTCCGCGAGCGCTTTCTCGCGCAGGGCATCCTTCTCCCGCTCGGCACGCCTGAACAGTATGGTTCTTTCATCGAGGCCGAATACAAGCGCTGGGGGGAGATCATCCGCAGCGTGAACATTCGTCTTGAATAGGATTCGGCAATAATCTGCGAACCAGTTCCTCGTGGAGACGCCAATGGAAATCGTCCTCTACTATGCCCCGATCACGTGTGCGCTTGCTCCGTACATCACACTGACGGAGGCGGACGCGAAGTTTGAGGTGCGGCCGCTCAATATGCGCAAAGATCAGCACAAGTCCGCCGAATATCTAAAGATCAATCCCAAGCACAAGGTCCCGCTGCTCGTGGTTGACGGAAAGGTGCTCAGCGAGAGCACCGCGATCCAGATATGCATTGCGCGCACCTACCCGCAAGCAAGACTCCTCCCCGCCGATCCCTGGCAAGAACTGAAAGCGATCTCGCTGCTTTCATGGTGCTCTTCAGGCATCCATCCGTTTCTGGCCCGAATCAACTCGCCGCCCCGGGTTTGTGACGTGCCGGGCGCCGACGAGAGCGTGCGTCGCCTTGCTGCGAGCCAGTTGTTCGAGAATTACAAAATCGCCGATGATCTGCTCGCGGGTCGTGAGTATTTCTTCGACCATTTTACCGCCGCCGACGCGCACTTCTTCTGGACTTTCCGCCGCGGCGCTTTGTTCGATCTCGATCTGTCAGGATTTGCCAACTGCATGGCGCATTTCGAGCGGATGAAGACCCGCCCAAGCGTCCAGAAGCTGCTCGCCTACGAAAAATCTGTACAGGCGGAGTTCGCCAAGGCCGCATAGGACTGGGGATGCGATGAGACCTCCGCGCCGACAAGTTCTCAGCTTTATGGTCTGTGCGAGCGCACTGCTGGCTGGGCCAGATAGCGCCTATACCCAAGCTTATCCTAGCCGACCCATCACAATGGTGGCGCCATTTCCAGCAGGCGGCGCGGTGGACACAATGGGTCGCCTCCTTGCCGAACGCATGCAGGAATCGCTTGGCCAGACGGTCATTGTCGAAAATGTGACTGGAGCTGGAGGGAGCGTCGGCCCAAGCCGTGTCGCCCGTGCAGCGAACGATGGATATACGCTCATCCTGGGCACCTCCAGCACACACGTTCTGAACGGCGCGACGATGGCGTTGCCCTACGACGTAGTGAACGATTTTGAACCGATCGCTCTCCTCTCAAGCCAGCCGTTGATGATCGTCGCCAGGAAGGATATGCCGGCGAACAATCTCAAGGAATTGATCGCCTGGTTGCAATCGAACCCGGACAAGGCCACCCAAGCTACGACAGGGGAAGGCAATATTCTCCATCTCAGCGGGGTCCTGTTCCAGCGAACAACGAACACGCGCTTCGCG
>JANMQL010000121.1:0-6065 GCA_031370475.1 Hyphomicrobiales bacterium
GGCAATGCCCGCACGGCGATCTTGAACTGGCTGTTCGCCAAGAAGACCGGCGGGCAGTTCGTGCTGCGCTACGACGACACCGACACGGCGCGCTCGACCGATGCATTCGCCCGCGCCATCGCGGCGGATATCGGCTGGCTCGGCATCGTGCCGGACCGGGTCGAATACCAGTCGCGGCGCTTTGCCCGCCATGGCGAAGCGGCGGCGAAGCTCAAGGCGGCGGGGCGGCTCTATCCCTGCTACGAAGCGGCCGACGAATTGGACCGGCGGCGCAAGCGCCAGTTGGCCCGCGGGCTTCCCCCGGTCTATGACCGCGCCGCCCTCAAACTTTCCGCCGAGGAGCGCACGGCACTTGAGGCCCAGGGCCGCAAGCCCCATTGGCGCTTCAAGCTCGATCATCGCAAAGTGGAATGGAACGATTTGATCCGTGGGCCCCAGCACATCGACACCGCCAGTCTCTCCGATCCGGTGCTGGTGCGCGAGGAAGAATCCTATCTTTATACGCTTCCCTCCGCCGTGGACGACATCGATTTCGCCATCAGCCATGTGATCCGCGGCGAGGACCATGTGGTCAACACCGCCGTGCAGATCGAGATCACCGAGGCGCTGGGTGGCGTGCCTCCAGTTTACGCCCATCACAGCCTGCTCACCGGCGCCGACGGCAAGGGCCTGTCGAAGCGGCTCGGCTCGCTGTCGATCGCCGCGATGCGCGAGGCGGGGCTCGAGGCCATGGCGGTGGCCAGCCATGCGGCTCTGCTCGGCACCTCCGAGTCGATTCATCCGTGTGCGGATTACCGCGAGCTGATCGAAGGCTTCGATCTCGCCAAGTTGTCGCGCGCCCCGGCCCGTTTCGACGAGGCGGAACTCAAACATCTCAATGCCAGGCTCTTGCACATGCTGCCCCATGAGGCGGTGCGCGACAGGCTCGGCGGGGTTTCCGAAGTGGTGTGGAACGCGATCCGCGGAAATCTCGAAACATTAGCTGATTCAAAAGCTTGGCTCGATGTCATTACAAACGGAATCAACCCCGTCGTGGTCCCCGAGGACCGCGATTTCATCGCCGCGGCGGCGCGTCTCCTGCCGCCCGAGCCGTGGGATGCGACCACATGGAAGACGTGGACCGAAGCCGTCAAAGCCGCCACGGACCGCAAGGGCAAGGCGCTGTTCATGCCGCTCCGCCTGGCGCTCACCGGCCTCGACCACGGCCCGGAACTCGCATCCCTGCTGCCGCTGATCGGCCGCCACAAGGCGCTGGACCGGCTCTCCTGATTGCGCAATGATCGCTTATGATCCTGGTCGGGCAATATGACTCCCCCTTCGTGCGCCGCGTCGCGGTGACGCTGCATCATTATCACATGCCCTTCGAGCGCAATGCGTTGTCGGTGTTCCAGAACGCCAAGGCGATGCAGAAAATCAATCCGCTGGTGCGGGTGCCGGCGCTCATTCTGGAATCGGGCGAGGTGCTGATCGATTCGGCGGCCATCGTCGATCATCTCGACGAGATGGCGGGGCCGGCCCGGGCGCTGACCCCGGCCCACGGGCCGGAGCGGCGCAAGGTGCTGCAGGCCGCCGCAATGGCGTCGGGCATCGTCGACAAGGCGGGCGCCGTCGTCTACGAGCGTTACTGGCACCAGCCCAAGATGGTGAGCGAGGACTGGGTCCATCGCTGTCTCGACCAGGCCAAACACGGACTCGAATATCTCGAGCAGCAGTGCGGCGCGCCGTGGTTCATCGACAGCCGCATGACCCAGGCCGACGTGATGATCGGCTGCATGCTGGGTTATCTCAAGCTGCGCCTGCCGGAGGCCTTTCCGGCCGGCAAGTTTCCGCGCCTGCATGCGCTCTCGATCAATTGCGAGATGCGCGAAGATTTCGTCAAATCGCGGGTTTCGGCGGACGAGGTCATGCCGTCGCGGAAATAGCCGCGCATCCCTTCATAGCAGCGCCAGGCCGCCCGCCCTTTCCATGGCTGTTTCGAGTTCGACGATGCGGTCATAGTCCGTGACATCGAGCACCGAATGGCCGGTCAACAGCAGTCTCGCGCGCGCTTCGCGCAGCGCCGGATCGGCGAAGGCCGCGGCAAGACCCGCCCGCAACCCGGTGATATCGCCCGCCACCGTCACAAAGGGCAGGCCCGGCACCAGGGGCGAGCGGGCGATTTCGACCAAGCCTTCGAGATAGTCCGGGCGGTAACGCCGGGCCAGCGCCACGCAAACGGCATCGACGGCGCAGACATCGGCTCTACCGCCGCGCACCGCATTCAGCGAGGCGATATGGCCGCCCGACCGGATGCCGGCGCTGAAAAACCGGCCGTCCACGGCCACCGGCGCGAAAACCAGTTTCAGCGCCAGCATGCCCGACATGGAATCGTCGTGGTTGACGGCGGCGCGGCTGCCGCGAAAGGCGGCCAAGGGTGCTGCTTCCCGGGCGAAGACGATGCTGCAATAGTCCGGACCCTCGCAGCCGTCGGCATCATAATGGGGGGTGGCGACGAGGCGGAGCTTGCCCTTGAGCGCGTGGGTAAACGGATAGCCGCAGGTCTGGCTGAAGAGGAGATCGGGCCTGAGCCAGACACCCTTGTAATCCGGACCGCGATCGAGGCCGGCCGCGACGCCCAAGTGCCGGGCAATCCCTGCCCACCAGGCATCGGTCGCTTGGCGCAGCTCCGGCCAGTCATACATCGGCAGGGATGCGATCATTCTGTCACCTTGCGCCCCATGGCGAAGCGCAATAATGGAAACCCATGCCAATGCCCACCGAAATCGCCCAGAGCCGCCCCGCCGAAATTGAATGGCCGACGCTCGCCCTGATCGCGGCAACCTATGGCGCGCTGGCCGCGCTGATGTGGAATTTCGACGCCCTGCCCTGGTGGCTGGTGGTGCCACTGGCCGGCTATCTCATCGCGCTGCACGGCTCGCTCCAGCATGAGGCGCTGCACGGGCATCCTACGCGCAATGGACTTCTCAACGAGGCGCTCATATTCGTCAATCCAAGTCTCTGGTTCCCCTACCGGCGCTACCGCAAGCTGCATCTCATCCACCACAACGACGATCATCTCACGGATCCGCGCCTCGATCCCGAATCCTATTACCTGCTGCCGGAGGATTGGGCCCGCCTGCCCGCGCCCTTGAAGCAGCTTTACACCATGAACAACACCCTCGCCGGCCGCATGGTGATGGGACCGATTATCGGCACGGTGCGCTTCTGGCCGGCGGAGTTCGCGGCCATGGCGCGCGGCGATGCCGAGATCGCCAGGGCTTGGGCGCTGCATGTTGCGGCCTGCGCCATAACGCTCGCCTTTGCCGTCTTCGCCTGCGACATCGCGGTGTGGCAATATCTGGTCTTCTTCGCCTGGCCGGGCGTCGCTTTCTCGCTGGTGCGCTCCTTCTGCGAGCATCAGGCGGTCGAGAATTTGGGAGAGCGCACCATCGTGGTCGAAGCCTCGCCGCTCCTGGCGCTGATGTTCCTCAACAACAATCTGCACTTCGCCCACCACACCCGGCCGCGGCTCGCCTGGTACAAGCTTCCCGCCTATTACCGGGCCGAGCGCCAGGCGCTGCTCGCCAAAAACCACGGCTATCTCATGCACGGCTACTCGGAAATGTTCCGGCGCTATTTTTTCAAGCCCAAGGAACCGGTCGCCTATCCGCATCCGGAATGGCTCGATCCCCGCTAGCGCAACGGGCCCTCAAGTGGAATCCACTTGAGGGCGAAAAGTTGCGCCAGATTATATGCTTGAGCATCGGATATTCCCAAAAGTGGTATCCACTTTTGGGTCCGATGCTCTAGACGGCCTTGCGCTGCGCGAAAAAAACCCATACGCGGTTCAGCCAGAAGCTCAAGGCCGGCACGACCACGGCCACCGGGATCATGGCCACCCACAGCGGCCGGGCCATCAGCACGGCGATGACATAGACGATCGCCTGGTTGATGCCGAAACAGGTCAGCGACACCGCCAGGAACCGCGGCACGGCGACCGCATGGCGGGTCGATACCGCGAAGGTCCAATTGCGGTTGCCAAGATAGGAAACGCCGCAGGCCGTGACGAAGGCGATGACATTGGCCGGCAGCGGCGGCACGCCGGCCAAGGCATTGACGGCAATGGCGGTTGTAATGTGGACGGCCGTTGCGATGACGCCGACCACGGCAAATTTCGATGCCTGCCGGAAAATCGCAATCATCGCGATCCGGCACTCCGGCGCTGGGCCGGCCGTTGCGGCTCCGCATTTGTATCGCCGGATTCGATGCCGCGCATCTCGCGCACCAGATAGAGCGGCCGGTTGCGGACTTCGGTGTAAATGCGGCCGACATATTCGCCGAGAATGCCGGTGGCGAAGATATTGACCGCGCCGAGAAACAGGACGGCGACCATCAGCGAGGCATAGCCCGGCACGTCGTTGCCGTAGAGCATGGTGTAGCCGACCAGCCACAGGGCATAGCAGACCGTGGCCGCCGCCAGGATGGCGCCGAAATAAGTCCACAGCCGCAGCGGCACCGTCGAGGAACCGGTAATGCCGTCGAGGGCGAAATTCCACAGTTTCCAGTAACGCCACTTGGTGGTGCCGGCGGCGCGCGCCTCGCGGCGGTATTCGACGCCGGTCTGCTTGAAACCGACCCAGGCGAACAGCCCTTTCATGAAGCGGGTTTTCTCGGGCAGATGCTTGACGGCCTCGACGACGCGGCGGTCCATCAGGCGGAAGTCGCCGGTGTTGTCGGGAATGCGGACGTCGGCGATCCAGTTATGGATGCGGTAGAACAGGCCCGCCGTCACCCGCTTCTGCACATCGTCGGTGTCGCGGTGCGAACGCCGCGCATAGACGACGTCGTAGCCTTCGCGCCACTTGGCGATCATCCGGGAGATGAGTTCCGGCGGATCCTGCAAGTCGGCGTCGATCGGCACCACCGCCCGGCCGGTGGCGTGATCGAGGCCGGCGGAGAGTGCGGTATCCTTGCCGAAATTGCGCGACAGACTCAAAACCTTGATGCGATGGTCGCGCACGTGATGGCGTGTCAGATGGGCGAGCGTGCGATCGGTGCTGCCGTCGTCGACGCAGACGATCTCGTAATCGGCAGTGATCGATTTGAGAACCGGCTCAAGCCGCTTGAAGAAGAGATCGGCGCCCTCTTCCTCGTTGTACATGGGCACCACCACCGACAACAGCGGCCGCGGCGCATCCTCTTTGCGTCTCTTGTGCACGGGATCGTACTCCACCAACGCTCACACGCGGACTAGGGTTAAATCGGCCTGGTAAATTTTCCATGTGAGCGGCCGCTAAACTTGCATCGATCGCCCCGCGGCGGCGAAGCGGTTCTCTTATGCATAAGAAATAACAAGGTAATTTCAAATTTCTCCAGCCGCGACCCGGCCTTGAATGAGGTTTTACGGCCCTTTTCCACGCTCCGAATCGAAAAACCCGTGAAAAATAAGGGTTTTCACGAATCACGTGCTGCGGTAACCCTTGCAACCGCCGATTCGGCAAAGGAGAAAAACATGGCTGACGATAAACCTGCAACGATCCCCCTGTCCAAAATCGCCGGCGAGCTGGCGGAAAAGAACGAGATGTCGAAGAAGGCGGTCAACGAGCTGCTCGGCGCTTTCGTCGACCTTCTGGTCAAGAATTTGAAGAAGGGCAACAAGGTGCGCGTCACCGGCCTCGGCATTTTCCAGGTGCGCAAGCGCGCCGCCCGCATGGGCCGCAATCCGGCCACCGGCGAGGCGATCAAGATCAAGGCGTCGAAGAAGCTCGCCTTCCGCGCCGCCAAGGAAGTCAAGGAAGCGATCTAGGCTTCACGAGTTCCGTTCCGGCGAATGGCCCCGCTCCCGGCGGGGCCATTTGCGTTTGCGGCAGCGGTTGAATTCTTCTCACCGGCGGCATTGTTGCGGGGGGCCGCCAAACTCGTCTATGGATGCGGTCCCAAACTCTCTCCCACAAGGATATTCCCATGAAAACCCAGGCTCGCGTTGTGGTCGTTGGCGGCGGCGTCGTCGGCTGCTCGGTGCTCTATCATCTCACCAAGGCGGGCTGGAAGGATGTGGTGCTGGTGGAGCGCGACCGGCTGACCTC
>JANMQL010000217.1:0-2906 GCA_031370475.1 Hyphomicrobiales bacterium
TGGCCGATCCATTCCCGCGCCGCCGACATGGCGTCGGCGATGGCGGCTTCCGGCGAAGCGCCGCCGCCATAGCAGCCGGGCAGGTCCGGAATGCGCACACCCCAGGCCTTGCCCTTGCCATCCAGAATTCCAACATACTGAGCCATCAAATCCATCCTGCCTTCTTGGCGATGTCGCGCGCCACGCCGGGCGACAGATCGCGGTGGCGCGGCACAATCAAGGTCAGTTCCGGGCGGGAAGGATGCTCGAACTTGTCATGGCGTCCGCCGCCGGTATTGCGCCAGCCTTCACGCTTCAAGCGGGCAATGATTTTCCGGGTATTGGTTTCAATGCCCATTGGCCTCTACATAGCCCGGTAGACGCCGGAAGTCAACCTGGAGTGCGCATTATAATGCACGTCTTTGATCTCTCCCATGGTCTCGATTCGTTGTTCCAGTCTTTTCCGGATCGCCGGAGAGGGGATGGGCCGCCGAGCCAATTCGGCACTTGACCGGCGAGCCACGGAGCCTGAAATGGTCGAAGCGCAGCGAAGACGGGCCGGGATTTTTTCAACGCATGACACGTCAAGCCACTTATTTCATCGGCGTCGATACCGGTGGAACCTACACCGATGCGGCGGTGATCGAGGAGAAGGGCCACAAGGTCGTTGCCTCCGCCAAGGCGCTCACCACCAAGGGCGATCTGGCGATCGGTGTTGCCGAGGCGATCACGGCGGCGATTGCCTCTCTTCCCAAGGGCCTCAAGCCCTCCGATATCTCGCTGGTCTCGGTGTCGACGACGCTGGCCACCAATGCGGTGGTCGAAGGCCATGGCAGCGCCGTGGGCGTCATCCTCGTCGGCTTCGATGCCGCCATGGCGGCGCGCACCGGCATCGCCAAGGCGTTCCCCGGCATGCCGATCGCCATGATCGGCGGCGGCCACGATCACAACGGCGATGCGCTGCGTGGCCTCGATGTGGCGGCGCTTGAGGTTGCACTCGCCACCATGCCCGCCGATGCCTTCGCCATCGCCTCGGCCTTCGCGGTGCGCAATCCGGCCCATGAGCAGGAAGCGCGCGACATCGTCGTGGCGCGCACGGCGAAGCCCGTGACACTTTCGACCGAACTCACCTCGGCCCTCGATGCGCCGCGCCGGGCGCTCACCGCGGTGCTCAATGCCCGGCTGATCTCGCGCATCTCGATGCTGATCGCGGCGGTGCGCCGGGCCATGCAGGGTCTCGGCATCGATTGCCCGCTGATGATCGTCAAGGGCGACGGAACCCTGGCGCTGGCCGAGACGGTGGCGAGCCGGCCCATCGAAACGGTGCTGTCGGGGCCGGCCGCCAGTCTCGTCGGAGCCGCTTGGCTTTCCGGCCGCAAGGACTTCATCATGTCGGATATGGGCGGCACCACCACCGATCTCGGCATCCTGCGCGGCGGCCGCCCGCGGGTGAGCGAGGAAGGTGCGGAGGTCGGCGGCTGGCGCACCATGGTCAGGGCCATCGATGTCAGGACCGTGGGGTTGGGTGGCGACAGCGAAGTGGCTTTCATCCCCGGCGGCGGGCTCAAGGTCGGGCCCCAGCGCGTCGTTCCCGTCTCGCTGATCGCGGCGCGCTATCCGGAAGTCGTCGGCATGCTGGAAGCCGATCTCGCCGACAGCGAGGGCGGCTCGCTGCACGGCAAATTCGCGCTCCGGCCGTTCGGCGCCGGAGCCGGGCCGGCGATCGCCGAACTCACGCCACGCGAGCGCGAGACTCTGGCATTGGTCGGCGAGCGGCCGGTGCCGTTGCGCCGGATCGCCGTCTCCTCGGGCGCCCAGCGGGCGCTCGCCTCGCTGAAGCGCAAGGGCCTCGTGCAGCTTTCCGGCTTCACGCCGTCGGATGCCGCCCATGTGCTCGATCTGCAATCCAACTGGTCGCGGCCGGCAGCACTCCTCGCCGCCCGTCTTCTCGTCCGCTTCCGCGACATGCGCATGGGCGGGGAGGATATCGTCACCGGCTTCTGCCGCGAAGTGTGGAGCGAAACGGTCAGGCTTACCTGCAAGGTCATCGCCGAGATGGCGCTGGGCCGGAGTTTCGGCGACGACGCCATTCTGGAAGCGGTGTGCTCGGGCCGGGGCGAGCTGGGCTTGGCGAAACTGCGCATCTCGCCGGCGATCCCGGTGGTGGCGGTGGGCGGGCCGGTCAAGGTCTATTACGGCGAAGCGGCGCGGCGGCTCGATTGTGAAATGATTTTTCCGTCATTTTTCGACGTCGCCAATGCGGTGGGGGCGGCAACCGGCGTGGTGGCCCGGACCGTCACGATTTCCATCGAAGGCGACGGCAGCGGCCTGTTCCGGGTGCACGGCCCCAATGGCGTGAGCGTCTTTACCGGCGGCGCCGAGGCGTTGGCCGCGGCGGAGCAGGAGGCGCGGCAGGCGGCGCTGGCGGCGGCCTCCGCCATGGGGGCCGAGGCGCCGCAAGTGCGGGTGAGCGTCGAAAAACACCATCTGCCCGGTGCCATGGACGATAACGGCCTGATCGAAGCGGTGGTTACCGCCGAGGCAATCGGCCGGCCCGGCGTCAAGCCTTAACCTCGCATTTACCATAAGCAAAGCGTTTCAAGCTGGTTGCCGGGACCCAGCGCCTTTGAGCGATCCCGGCAAGGCTCCATTAACCGGAACGCCGATAATTGGCGGCCAGAGAATTCGCGAGAGGCCGCCGAATGAACCCACCCGCCACAGCCAAGAGTCTTGGTCAGCCCTTTACCGGCTGGGATGAATTGCGCCCGGGTGGCGGTTCGGCGTGGAAGATCGAAAGGCCGGAACAGTCGGCCGCGCGCTACATGCCCTTCTTCCCCGACCAGAACGGCAAGGTTTACGAACAGCTTCTGCACAGCCTGCCGGTGATGATGCACTGCATGGACGGCACCGGCCGCATCGCCTCGGTC
>JANMQL010000243.1:0-1751 GCA_031370475.1 Hyphomicrobiales bacterium
GTGTGACATAGAGGCAAAGAGGCCCGATTGGGTTCCCGGCATTCTTGCTGGATCACCGGGTCAAGCCCGGTGATGACGCCTTCGGCATCAATTCCTCGCCTTGTCGACCAGCTTGTTCTTGGCGATCCACGGCATCATGGCGCGGAGCTTGGCGCCGACGTCCTCGATGTTGTGGCTATCGTTCATGCGGCGGAGGGCTTTGAAGCGGGCGGCGCCGGCGCGGTATTCCTGCATCCATTCGGAGGTGAACTTGCCGGTCTGGATATCCTTCAGCACGCGCTTCATCTCGGCCTTGGTCTCGCTCGTGATGATGCGCGGACCGGTGACATACTCGCCCCACTCGGCGGTGTTGGAGATCGAATAGTTCATGTTGGCGATGCCGCCTTCGTAGATCAGATCGACGATCAGCTTGACCTCGTGCAGGCACTCGAAATAGGCCATCTCGGGGGCATAGCCGGCCTCGACCAGCGTCTCGTAGCCGGCGCGGATCAGCTCGACCAGGCCGCCGCAGAGGACGACCTGCTCGCCGAACAGGTCGGTCTCGCATTCTTCCTTGAAAGTGGTTTCGATGACGCCGGAGCGGCCGCCGCCGATGCCCGAGGCGTAGGAGAGCGCCAGGTCATGGGCATTGCCGGAAGCATCCTGATGCACGGCGATCAAGCAGGGAACGCCGCCGCCCTTCTGGTATTCACTGCGCACCGTGTGGCCCGGGCCCTTGGGCGCGATCATGATGACGTCGAGGGTCTTCTTCGGCTCGATCAGGTTGAAATGCACATTGAGGCCGTGGGCGAAGGCGATCGCCGCGCCATCGCGGATATGGGGGGCGATCTCGTCGCGAAAGATGTCGGCCTGGAGCTCGTCCGGGGTGGCCATCATCATCAGATCGGCCCATTTGGCGGCCTCGGTGACGCTCATCACCTTGAGGCCGTCGGCCTCGACCTTCTTGGCGGTGGCGGAACCGGACTTCAGCGCCACGGCGAGGTTTTTCGCACCCGAATCCTTGAGGTTGAGGGCGTGTGCCCGGCCCTGGCTGCCATAGCCGACGATGACGACCTTCTTGCCCTTGATCAGATTAACATCGGCGTCCCGGTCATAATAAACGCGCATGTGTGTAACCCTCGTGAAAACCCGGGCGCGGCATAGCGGGCGGGGCCGGTCATGGCAAGCGGCAATGCGGAATGGCGCCTATGCGGCCTGCCGCGCCGCCCACAGGAGCCTTAGGCCCAGGGCGCCGAGGAACAGGCCGGTTACCCGGTCGATCCAGATCTTGGCCCTGAGATAGAAACCGCGGATGGGGCCCGAGCTGAAGAAGAAGGCTACCGCCGAATACCACCAGACCTCGTTGAAGGTGACGATGGCGATCAAGGCCAGCGTCATCCACGGGGGCACGTCGGCAGGCAGCATGGCGATGAAGATCGAGCCGAAGAACACCGCGACCTTCGGGTTGGCGATCTGAGTGAGGAAGCCCTTGACGAAGGGATGGTCAACCGGCCCCGGCGCCTCCTCAGCCTCGAGCGCCACGGGATCGGCCGCATGGCGGAAAATCCGCCAGGCGATCCACAAAAGGAACGCAGCCCCAGCGATCTTCATGGCGATGAACAGCACGGGCACGGAGCGGAAGACGATATTGAGGCCGAGCAGTGCCGCACTCGACCAGATCACCGTTCCAGCTCCCAGGCCAAGCGCCACCTTGAAGCCGTCGAGCCGCGAGCCGGCGACAGCCGTGCGCGCCGTGATGAGAAAGCTCGGTC
>JANMQL010000245.1:0-3152 GCA_031370475.1 Hyphomicrobiales bacterium
GGACGAAGAAGACGAGCGTCCACCCAATCGCCGGGCCGACGCTCGCCCATGGCGCCAGCCCGCTCCGCCCTCTCATTCACTGGGCCTGCAGCATCTCGGTCCAGACGTCCTGCATCTTCTTGTCGAGCGCTTCGTCGGGTGCGGGATAGGGCTGAGCCCGGGCCAGGAAGCCCGGCTGCTCGTCGAAACGCAGGATCTTCTTGTCGGCATCGGAAAGCGCCGCCTTGCGGTTAGCCGGCATACCCCAATAGCAGGACGACGTGGCAAGCCGCGCCTGGCCCTCGGGGCTCATCACATACTGGATGAACTTGAGCGCCAGATCCTTGTTCTTGCTGGCCTCGAACATGGCCAGCGACTGCGACCACAGGATGGCGCCTTCCTTGGGAATAGTGAAATCCATCGCCGGATTTTCCCGCGCCAGACCCGCCGTGACCCATTCGCCGCCACCCACCAGAATATCGACCTCGCCGGTGGCGATCGCCGTCTGGCTGGCGACCACATCGGTCACCGCCTTGGAATTGGCTTTCATCTTGAGGAGAACTTCCTTGATCGCCGGAAGATCGGCTTCGGTCAGCTCCGTTGTCTTCTTGCCGATCGCCATGGCGGCGATGCCGATGACCGGCAGATAATAGTCGTAGATGGCGATGCGTCCCTTATACTTGTCGCCCAGCAGCGTCGCCAGGGTCTGCATGTCGGCGGCGTCGGCCTTGGTGTTGTTGTAGCTGATCGAGTTGTAGCCGAATTTCTCGGTGATGCCGTAGCGCTTGCCGCCAATCTTGGTGGTGGCGTCCATCAGCACTTCCGGAAAAATGTCGGCCATCGGCAATCGGTCCTCGGGGAGCGCCGCGAACAGGCCCTTGTCGACGCCGCGCCGGACATCGATCGAATCGATCACCATCACGTCCCAGTCGCCCGGCTGCGACTGCTCGACAATGGCGAGGCCGGCGCCGGTGCCTTCGAATTCCTTGACATTGACCTTGACGCCATTGGCGTCCTCGAAGGGCTTGAGCAGGTTGGGATCGGAATGATCGCACCACACCAGCGCGTTCAATTCCTCGGCTTGCGCGGCGGTGGTTCCGGCGCCGGCGGCTGCCATTGCGGCAAGTCCCGCCGCCAGCAGCATTCTGCGTGTCAGGCTGTTCATGGTTTCCTCCCTGTTTTGAGGCATGAAAACTGGGCGAAATCGGCTTAACAGTCAATTCGTTGTTGGGAAATGGTGAGCCCGGCGCGGATCGAACGCGCGACCTACTGATTAAAAGATGCAGCAGACTCGCTCGATCCTTGGTGGTTGGCGATCCCTTGGTGCTGTCGGCCGGGGTCTCGACCAGCGTGCCATCCGGTTCGACCACCACGGTCCACGAGCGGGTGCGGTAGCGGAAGGTGAGGCGCGTGCGCCCCGCGTCCTCGGCGATCCCCTGTTCGCCCAGACTATAGACGTAGCCGCGGCGCATCTCCGCTTTCAGCGCCTCGACGGGCAGCCCCAGTCTTTGCGCAAGCAGGTCCGCCGCAATGGTGATCTCGCCGTCTTCGATCATGAGGGCGGCCGATGACAGGGCACTCACTTCTGCTCTCCTTTCGATTCCGGATCGGCTTCCGGGTTCTCGTCTGGTTCTGGTGCGCGCTCGACGTAGACGGCTATCGGGTCGCTGCACGGAAAGGTGAGTTTCAATGCCTCGTTCAGGTGGGTATCGAGGTCACGACGGGCCTCCTCCGGGCTTTGTCTGTCCTTTGATCCGCTGGCCATGATGGAGTCCTCTCTTTTTGAGTGCTTTCGTTTGTCACGCAAGATCGCTTTGTTGATCTCACGAACATCGTGCATGCCGGTCAGGGCCATGTTCAGACTGTAGAACGTAGCCGCGGCGCGTCTGCGCTTTCAGCGCCGCGGCGGACAGCCCCAGCTGTTGCGCAAGGAGGTCCGCCGCAATGGTGATCTCGCCGTCTTCGATCGTGACGGCAGACGATGACAAGGCACTCATTTCTGCCCTCCTTCAGCAAAGGTGCGCTTCATCGCCGAGTGCCGGCCCGGCGCAAAATTAATACAGAGCTGTTGCAGCTCCGCCTCCACCAGCGGCTCGCCGACGAAGCCGCAGCGATAAGGCGGTTTCCCCTCCCGGCCGCAGCCGTCACCTTCCAAATGTTCACAGGACGTACATCTGCCAAACGGCCGTTTGCCGCGCTCCCGGGCGACCTGACCGAGCATGTGCTCCAACGCATTGGCCAATTGGCCGCTCGGAGGAAGAGCGGCCGCGGCCCGCACCAGGGTCTCGAAGGGGTCGTCCGTGAGGATGGCCCTAGCCTTATCTGTGAGATCAAGCCGGGCGCTACGGCCATCAGCCTCCGATCGCGTCCGGACGAGGTAGCCCTGCGCGACAAGGCTCTTGGTGGTCTGCGAAGCCGTGCCGCGCGTCGTGCCGTGGAACTCCGCGAAGGCAGAGGGTGTCCGTGAGAAACGGTTGGCCGACGCGAAGTAGCGCAGCGCCGTCCATTGTGCCGGCGTCAGGCCGGCGACGAAGCCGTCGCCGTGGGCAATGTGGACGAGGTGGGCGATCAGTTCCGCCACCGCACGTTCGCTCATTTCCGGTCTCCTAGTTGTAGATGAATAGTAGCTTTTCAAAACTATCTTGACAAGGGCGACGAGAGTATTAGTTTGGTTTCGCTATCAACACTGCCCGCATGTGTTGGTGCCGGAAGTCGGGAGATACAGTCATGAAGATCAGTTCCAGCGCGTATTTCGCCGTTGAATCCCTCGTCCGGTTGGCGGTCTATGATGCGAAGCGGCCATGTCCGGTGGAGTTGCTGGCGCACTCGGTCGGCTGCTCGGTATCGTTCACGGAACAGCTCATGGCCGAGCTATGCGTGGCCGGCCTCGTCAAAGGGACGTGGCGGCGGCACCGCAGTTACTACCTGAACAGGCCGCTGCAGCGGATCACCGTGGCCGAGGTGTTCGGTGCCTTCGGCGAGCCGCACGCCCTCGCCGAGCTTGGCGGCGCCGACCTCCTTTGGCAGTCGCTCAACGGCTACATCCTGCTGTTCCTGGAAGGCGTCTCTCTGGCCGACCTTGCGCCGGCCGCAGATGAGGCGTCGCCGGATCATGCGGGCCATTTCCCAGCTTTACGTAAAGGGCGAATTGGCCGGCGGTTGCGACATCGTCC
>JANMQL010000260.1:0-2916 GCA_031370475.1 Hyphomicrobiales bacterium
ATCCGCAATGCCAGCGCCCTCAATACCAATCACACCACCATGCTGACCGAGCGCCACGCCGAGATCAGGGCGCCGACCCTCTGCCTCTGGGGCGTACACGATCCCTGGCAGACGATCCGCGACGGCGAGAGGCTGGCGGCCGAAATTCCAGACGCGCGGCTGGTGCGGGTCGAGGACGCTTCGCACTGGATACCGCATGACACGCCCGAGACCTTTGCACGCGAGATTGGGCGCTTTCTCGCTCACCGGTAGTTGCGCCGCGGGGGCGCCCTCGGAAATGTGAATCGATTGATGTTGGCATGCAGCGGCAGTGGTCCTCCGAATATGTCGAACGTAGCTTTGGTGATTTTCGACTGTGATGGAGTGCTCATCGACAGCGAGTTGCTGAGCGCACAGGTATTGCTTGATGAACTTGCCCGGATCGGGATCGAGATCGATCTGCCCTACTTCTTTCAAAACTGCCTTGGGCGGCATTTCGCGGCGGTGGTGGATCGCATAGGGCGAGATACCGGCCGAACGATTGGCGCCGATTTCGAACGCCAATATCGCTACCGGCTTCTGGAGAAATTCAAGCTGGAATTAAAGCCGATAGCTGGCGCGCGCGAAGTCCTGGCCCGTCTACCCATTCCATTCTGTATTGCCACAAGCAGCAGCACCGAACGCGCCACGCGTTCGCTCGATCTCGCCGGATTTTCCGGTTTCGTTGACGGGCGGCTGGTCTCCTCATCGATGGTCGCGCGCGGCAAACCCTCGCCCGATCTCTTTCTGTTCGCGGCGGAGCGCCATGGCGTATCGGCACGGCAATGCCTTGTCATAGAGGACAGCGACGTGGGCATTCAGGCGGCGCGCGCCGCCGGCATGCCGGTCTGGCGTTTTACCGGCGGAAGCCATTTCGGCGCGGGTTGCCGCGGGATGGCGGATCGCCTGCCGGCCGACCGGGAGTTCGGCGAAATGAACGACTTCTTGCGGCTGTTGAACGGCTGATGCGGCAAGGCGCTTTATTTTACCGGGACGTTGTGACTAAGTTGCGCACGTTTTCCGCGGGGTATCGATTTTGGCACGCAAACCGGATTCCGAATCTGACAGGCTCGACGACGCGGCAAGGGCCGGTTGGCTCTATTACATTGCCGGCAATACCCAGGATGAAATCGCCCGCAAGCTCGGCGTGTCGCGCCAGACGGCGCAGCGGCTGGTGTCGCTGTCGGTGAGCGAGAAGCTGATCAAGGTGCGCCTCGATCATCCCATCGGCCGTTGCCTGGAACTCTCGGAGAAAGTGAAAGGCGCCTTCGCCATCGAATATTGCGAAGTGGTGCCGAGCGATCCCGAATCGGCCTCGACATCGATCGGCGTCGCCGAAGCGGCGGCGGCGGAGCTCGAGCGTTATCTCGTGTCGCAGCATCCGGTCATCGTCGCCATGGGCACCGGGCGCATGCTGCGCGCCATGGTGGAACAGCTAACCCCCATGGATTGCCCGCAGCACAAGGTCGTGTCGCTGGTCGGCAATATCGCGCCCGACGGTTCGGCCTCGCTATTCGATGTGGTGAGCCGCATCGGCGACCGGGTGAAGTCGCCCCATTATCCCATGCCATTGCCGGTGATCGCCACGACGGTGCATGAGAAATCCCTGCTGCTCGCCCAGAAGCCGCTGCGCAATGTGATCGAGTTGGCGCGGCAGGCGGATGTGACCTTCGTCGGGGTGGGAACCGTGGATGACGATGCGGCGCTCCTGCGCGACGGCTTCGTGCGCTCCGACGAGATACGGGCACTGGTCAGGGCCGGGGCGGTGGGTGAAATCATCGGCTGGGCCTATGACGGCAACGGCCAACTCATCGACGGATTGACTAATGACCGGGTTCTGAGCGTGCCGTTGGAGCGGCCGGCCACGCGGCGGGTGATCGGCGTCGCCATGGCGCCACCCCGGCTGCGTGCCATCAAAGGCGCTTTGCGCGGAAAACTGATCAATGGCCTGATTACTAACGAGCGCATGGCTGAGCTTTTGTTGGAATAAAGGGCAAAAGCTCTAATTTGATTCGCTTCGTAGAATCATCGATTTATCGCCGTTATTGCAGCGCAATAGTGCATCGCAGCAACGAATTCGGCTTGACTTTTCCGTGCTTGACATATGAGAATATGCCCGCATTGTTGGCAAAAGCCCACACAAGCCTCTGGGAGGAACTCAATGAAACCCGTCGTTACCGGCGTCTTCGGCGCCTTTATGTTTGCCGCTCTGGCCTCTACTGCCGTTGCGGAAACCAAACTCACCATCGCCACCGTGAACAACGGCGACATGATCCGCATGCAAGGTCTGACCGACGACTTCACCAAGGCCAACCCGGACATCTCGCTCGAGTGGGTGACGCTCGAGGAGAACGTGTTGCGCGAGAAGGTGACGACCGACATCGCCGCCAAGGGCGGCCAGTTCGACGTGCTCACCATCGGCACCTACGAAGTTCCAATCTGGGGCAAAAAGGGTTGGCTCGTCCCATTGACCGAAATTGATGATCCGGCCGACCTTCTGCCTGCCATCGCCGGCGGCCTCACCGTTGACGGCAAGCTCATGGCCGCTCCGTTCTATGGCGAAAGCTCCATGGTCATGTATCGCACCGACCTGATGGACAAGGCAGGGCTCAAGATGCCCGATGCTCCGACTTGGGAATTCATTGGCCAAGCGGCGCGCGCCATGACCGATAAGGCCGCCGAGGTCTATGGCGTTTGCCTTCGCGGCAAAGCTGGCTGGGGTGAGAACATGGCCTTCCTGACCGCCATGTCCAACTCCTTCGGGGCCCGCTGGTTTGATGAAAACTGGAAACCCCAGTTTGACCAGCCGGAATGGAAAGCAACCCTCGATTTCTATCTCAAGCTTATGGCCGACGCTGGTCCTCCCGGCGCTTCTTCAAACGGCTTCAACGAAAACCT
>JANMQL010000271.1:0-5894 GCA_031370475.1 Hyphomicrobiales bacterium
GATCTCGGCATGCGGCTCGGCGAGGCTTCAGGGGCAGCGCTTGCCGCCGGCATTGTCAAGGCGGCTGTCAGCCTTCACAACGACATGGCGACATTCGACAGCGCCGGCGTGAGCAACAAGGAGGCGTGAAGAGCGATTCCGGCTCAGCCGGTCAGGGCGATCAGCTTGCGTTGTGTTTCCGAAGAGACGTTGGGCGCCGCCATGACCTCGCCGCGCGGCCCGTCGAGGACGCGGTGCGCCGGAAATGTCACGGTGACTTCGGTGCCTTCGTTGGGTTTGCTGACGATATCGATGGTGCCATCGTGCACTTCCATCAATCCCTTGGCGATCGGCAGGCCGAGGCCCGCGCCATCGATTGCCTTTTTGGTGGCAAAACTGCCCCGCGAGAAGGCGCCGAGGGCCATTTCGATCTCGTGGGCCGGGATGCCCGGTCCGTTGTCGCTGACACGGATCGCCATTCCGCCGCCCGGTGCCCGTTCGGCCTTCACGGTCACGATGCCTCGGCGTGGCGAGAATTTGATGGCATTTGACAGGAGATTGATGACGATCTGGTTCACCGCCCGGCGGTCGGCCATGAGCTTGGGCAGGGCTTCGGGAACCTCGACACGCACATCAAGCGCCTTTTCCGCCGCCTTCATAAGCAGGAGATGGTTTGCCTCCTCGACCGCGACGAGCAGGCTGACCGGCTCCTCCTGCAGGTCGCGGCGCCCGGCCTCGATGCGGGAGAGATCGAGAATATCGTTGATCAACGCCAGTAAATAGTGGCCGGAATGATGGATGTCGTCGGCATAGCTCTTGTAGGCCGCGACATTGAGAGGGCCGAACATCTCGCGCTTGAGTATTTCGGAAAAACCCATGATGGCATTGAGCGGCGTGCGCAGCTCGTGGCTCATGTTGGCGAGGAAGGCGGACTTCGCCTTGTTGGCATCTTCGGCCCGGGCCCGTTCGGTTTCAGCTCTTTCCTTGGCGGATTTCAGGTCGTCGAATAGGCTTTCCTTCTGCGCCTTGAAGATCAGCATGTCGCGGGCCGTATCCTGGAGATTTCGCGCCACCAGCAGGAAGAAGGCCTCGAGCGACACAATCGTGCCGCTGAGCGCGAGATAGATGGGCTCGGCTTCCGAAACGCAGCGTAGCGCCACGCCGACGGTGAGGACGCCCGTTCCGGCGATCAGCACAGGCATGAAATTGTTGACGATCAGCAACCGCACCGCGATGACCGCGATCACCGAGGCGACCAGATAGATTTGCTGCATGCTGTTTGCGGTTTCCCAGAACAGGAACAGCGGCAGGGACCAGCACATGCCGGTGAGCAGTTCCGAAGCCGACAGGATGCCGATCCAGTCGTTCTGTTCGTCGCGGGTTCTTGGGCGAAAGAAGTAGCGCTTGCACAGAAAAAGCTGGAATGCCTGGCAGCCTATCGCGGCCAGCAGCCAGCCGGCGCTGATTACCCAAGGCACCCACAAGAGGCTGGTTGCCGCCAGCAGCAGCGCCAGAATCGGCATGGCGGGAGCCACGCGCAATTGATTGCGCAGAAAAAGAACCAGGAGATCGTGCTGCCACGGAATGGTCTCTGGCCGCTCCCAGGCCGAAATGGCCGGTTTCGCAGGCGCCTCCATAGGCACATCGTCATGAAAATTGTAACGGTCCAGCGGTCCCTTGCCGGCGTTCAAATTGGTCATTGCCTTCCCTCATCCTGAAAGCATTTCTTTGGTCGAGGTGGTAACCATAGTTGAGCCGACCTAAGTTCGGCTTTGCTGCATCGCTAAAATTTGAAAGACCGGCATCATGGTGAACGATCCGCCAAACCTTGCAGGGCTCCTGAGCGAAATTCGCCGTTGCCGTATTTGCCGCGACCGGCCGGAGGGAACGACGCTGCCGCATGAGCCCCGGCCGGTCCTCCAGGCCAGCTTAACGGCGCCAATTCTGATCGCCGGCCAGGCGCCCGGTGTTCGCGTTCACAATTCAGGCAAGCCATTCACCGATCCGTCCGGCGACCGGCTGCGGGCGTGGTTGGGTATCGGGCCGGAGATATTCTACGACGAAAGCCGAATTGCCATCGTGCCTATGGGTTTCTGCTTTCCCGGGCTTTCGCCGAAGGGGGCCGATCTGCCGCCACGGCCGGAATGCGCCAGGACCTGGCGGCGGCAGCTGATGGCGGCGGTCCCGAATGTCCGGTTGATCATCGTCATCGGTTTACATGCCCAGCGCTGGCACCTGGGTAAGGATTGGCGCGGGTCGCTGACCAAGACTGTCGCCTCCTGGCGCGAGTGCCTGAAACGCGATCCTCCGGCAATCCCATTGCCGCATCCGTCCTGGCGTAACAATTCCTGGCTCAAGGCCAATCCGTGGTTCGAAACCGAGCTGCTCGGCCAGTTGCGCAAGCGGATGTCGCGATTGCTGTGATGGGTCTTGCCGCCGTTCCGCGTGGGGTCTATGCGGACTGCCTCTTGCCGGATGAAGGATTGAAATGGCCGCATTAACCGAAGACGATGTGCTGCAAGTTCTGAAACGGATCGCCGCTCCCGATGGACGCGGCAATGTCGTCTCGGCCGGGCTTGTATCGGGAATCGCGATTTCCGGCGGCAATGTCATGTTCGCGCTCACCACCGATCCGCAGCATGTCCAGACCATGGAAGCCTTGCGGATCGCCGTCGAAAAAGCGGTTTCCGCCTTGCCCGGCGTCGAAAAGGCCATGGTGGCATTGACCGCCGAGCGCCCGCCCCAGCGCGAGCCGGGCCCCAAGGCCAAGGCCGCCACGCTCAGGAACGAGGTTCCGGGCATCAAGCACATCGTCGCCGTGGCCTCGGGCAAGGGCGGTGTCGGAAAATCGACGACCGCGGTCAATCTAGCCCTGGCGCTGCATTCGCTGGGCCTGCGCGTCGCCGTGCTCGATGCCGATGTCTATGGCCCGTCCCTGCCCAAGCTTTTCGGCCTCACCGGCAAACCGCAGGCGGCGGACGGCGATGGCAAGCGCATGAAACCCATGACCCGCTACGGCGTCGAGCTGATGTCGATCGGCTTCCTGGTGGCCGAGGACACGCCGATGATTTGGCGCGGACCGATGGTCATGTCGGCCTTGACCCAGTTGCTGCGTGAAGTCGCCTGGAGCGAGGCCGACGTGATGATCGTCGACATGCCGCCGGGCACCGGCGATGCGCAACTGACAATGGCCCAGCAGACGCCCCTGTCGGGCGCGGTCATCGTCTCGACGCCCCAGGACCTGGCTCTCATCGATGCCCGCAAGGGGCTCAACATGTTCCGCAAAGTCAATGTGCCGGTTCTCGGCATCGTCGAGAACATGAGCTACTTCATCTGCACCAAATGCGGCGAGCGCCATGAAATCTTCGGCCACGGCGGCGCCCGCGCCGAAGCCGAAAGGCTCGGCGTGCCGTTCCTCGGCGAGGTACCGCTCGACAGCGAGCTGCGCGAGCGCTCCGACCGCGGCGAGCCGGTGGTGGCGAGCCGGCCCGACAGCCAGTACACGGCCATCTACCGCGATATCGCCCGCCAGGTCTGGGCGGCAATCGAGGTCGGCGGCCTTACCCGGCCCGCTCCGAAAATCGTGGTCGAAAATTGAAAAATTCACGGCTAGAGTTATTGAAGAAGTATTAACCATGGGCGCAATTCCCATGGCAATGTAAGTAACCGTGCGCGGGCCGCCGATGCCCAAGGGGGTTGAGATGTCGAAGTTCATGCTGATCGTGGGTGTCCTTCTTGCAGCCGTTGGCGTGGCCCTCGGTCTCATGGTGTATTTCTCGCCGGGCCAGATGCAGGTCGTGGCGCTGACCCCGGAAGTGGCGGCCATCCTCCTAGTCGGCGGAATTCTGGCCATGGGGCTTGGCGGCGTAATTGCGGCACTCGAAAGCGGCGCCCTGGCAATCCCGGCGCCGGCCGAAACAGCGCCGGCCGAAGTGCCCGCCGCCGTCGCGCCAATCCCGGAATTCAGCAAGCGGTTGAAGCTTGATGAGGCCGTGCCGGCTTCGTCGGCCAAGATGACGGTCCCGGAGATCTCGCCGGAAGTCAGCCAGACCATTGCCGCCCTTGAGAAGGCGAAATCCGATATCAACGCGGCTCTGGCCGGAACCCCGCCTGCGCCTTCCGTGGCAGCCGAAGAGAAGGGTGGGGAAGAGGCCGATCAATTATTCGTGGTCGAGGAGCGCGTCATCCGCGGCCGGCCGGCCCGTATCCTGTCGGATGGAACGGTCGAGGCCGAGACCGACGAAGGCTGGATGCGCTTTGAGAATCTCGAGCACCTCGACGAGTATCTTGACGCCATGGCGCCGAGCAAGGTGTGATCAGACCTTGGCTCGCGGCATCAAATCGTAAGGGTGCTTCCAGCCGGGCAGCGCCTTGATCCGGTCGAGCCAGTTCAGCACATGCGGGTAGGGGGCGAGCGGCACCGTGAGTTCGTCGCCGTAATAGAGATAGCCGCACATGGAAAGATCGGCGATCGTTGCGCGCTTGCCGATCAGGAACGGGTTCTCCGCCAGATGCTGATCGGCGATCTTGAGCGCGTTGATGGAGCGGCCGCGCAGGAATTCGGTGACCGCTGTCTCGCCCGTCTTGGCGAATTGCATGAGGAACCTGAGCGTTGCGAGGTAGCTGGTGAATTTGTGATTGTCGAACAGGATCCAGCGCCAGATTTCGAGTCGCTCGCCGTCGCTCTTGGCGCCGAATTTGCGGGTCTGCTCGGCAAGGTAGTCGAGAATGACTCCCGATTGGGTCAGTTTCTTCGCCCCATCCACGAGAACCGGCGCCTCGCCCATTTCATTGACGTCCCGGCGGTACTCTGGCGTGCGCGTTTCGCCGTTGAAGAAATCGACGAACACCGGCTCCCATTTGATATTGCACAGGGCCAGCATGAGGGCGGCCTTGTAGGAATTGCCGGATTCGCCGAAGCAATAGAGCTTGTAGTTGGCCATAGGTTGAGTGATTCCCGGTGAATGGCGCCCCGCTGCAGGAATAGTCCGACCGGGAGTGCAATTCAACGCCGCATTCGGGGGCGTTGCTGCCTCGCCGTCCCATTCGCGCTACTTCCTGCCAATTCGTCGAGGATTGGGCAATGGCGACGGCTGTCGCCCTCGCAAGCCTCGGCGAGATGCTTGAGCGTGCCGACCAGTTCACGCATGCGGCGGATTTGCTCATTCATGTCGGCAATGTGTTCGAGCGCCACGCGCTTGACCTCGCGGCTCGGGCGCTTGCGGTCGTTCCACAATTGCAACAGCTCGCGGATGCGCTCCACCGAAAAGCCGAGCTCGCGGGCACGCTGGACGAAGCGCAGCCGGTGAACGTCGGTTTCCTCATAGATGCGGTAGCCGCTGTCGCGCCGCTTCGGCGGGGGTATCAAGCCAATCTCTTCGTAATAGCGTATCATCTTGGCCGAGATGCCCGATGCCTCCGCTGCATCGCCGATCTGCATGACTTGCGTCCTCCAGTGGTCTCCACTTGACCTTACCATGATGGGAAGGTCTATATGAAGCGTCATCGCCGCTCCGCAACCGCTTGAGGACAAGATGAACGAACACCGCCACGATCACATGCAACATGCCGGTAACGCCGCTCCAGGCCTTGCCATCGATCCGGTTTGCGGCATGAGCGTCGATCCCCATACCGCCAAACACAAGGCCGATCATGCCGGCCACCCCTATTATTTCTGCTCGGCCGGCTGCCGCACGAAATTCATCGCCAATCCGCAGAAATATCTCGATCCTGAAGCCGCCAAGGCGGCGGCCGAACCGGTTCCCGAAGGTGCGATCTACACCTGCCCGATGCACCCGGAAATCCGCCAGGTGGGACCGGGCTCGTGCCCGATCTGCGGCATGGCGCTCGAGCCCCTGCTGGCCGGCGCCGAAACCGGCCCCAATCCGGAACTGATCGACATGACGCGGCGGTTC
>JANMQL010000302.1:0-10290 GCA_031370475.1 Hyphomicrobiales bacterium
CTCAATTATTTTTACAACACGATGATCGACGCGCAAAACCAGCTTTATCTCGACGAGCCGTGGTCGCGCCCCGGCGATTACGTGCTGATGCGCGCGCTGACCGATCTCGTCTGCGTCTCCTCGGCGTGCCCCGACGATATCGACGCGGCCAATGGCTGGGACCCGACCGACATCCATGTCCGCACCTATTCGTCATCCGAAAAATTCTCCAGAGCGGTGGCCACTCGCATGACACCCGACGCAGACGCCAAACTCACCCGCGAAACCGCCTTCCATCCGCGCCTGTCGCAGATGACGCGGAACTACACGGAATACCGTGGCTACTGGCTGCCCACCCGCTTCAACAACGCCAATGCCATCGACGAATATTGGGCAGCCCGCGAACGCGTCGCGGTGATGGACTTGTCGCCCTTGCGCAAATTCGAAGTGACCGGGCCCGATGCCGAGGCGCTCCTGCAATACTGCATGACGCGCGACATGCGGAAGCTGTCGCCGGGCCAGGTGGTCTATACCGCCATGTGCTACGAGCACGGCGGCATGATCGACGACGGCACCGTGTTCCGCCTGGCGCAGAACAATTTCCGCTGGATCGGCGGCGACGATTTCTCCGGCATCTGGCTCAGGCAGCAGGCGGAGAAAATGGGCTTTGCCGCCTGGGTGCGCTCGTCGACCGACCAGATGCATAATATCGCGGTGCAGGGGCCAAAGAGCCGCGAACTTCTCAAGGAGATCGTGTGGACGGCGCCGGCGCAAGCCGCGATCGGCGAACTCGAATGGTTCCGCTTCTGCGTCGGCCGCATCGGCCATTTCGAGGGCGCGCCGATCGTCGTGTCGCGCACCGGCTATACGGGCGAGCTCGGTTATGAAATCTTCTGTCACCCGAAGGACGCGCTCGCCGTCTTCGACGCGGTCTGGCAGGCGGGCGAGAAGCACGGCATTTCGGCGCTCGGTCTCGACGCCCTCGACATGCTGCGCATCGAGGCCGGGCTGATCTTCGCCCATTATGAATTCTCCGACCAGACCGATCCCTTCGAGGCCGGCATCGGTTTCACCGTGCCGCTCAAGTCGAAGGGCGACGACTTCATCGGCAAGGCGGCGCTCGCCGAGCGCAAGGAACATCCGCGCCACCGGCTGGTGGGGCTTGAGATCGAATCCAACGAAGCGGTCGGCCATGGCGATTGTGTGCATGTGGGCCGCGCCCAAGTGGGTGTGGTCACCAGCGGCACGCGCTCGCCCATTCTCAAGAAGAACATCGCGCTGGCCCGCATCGATGTCATCCATGCCAATGCGGGGACGGCGGTCGAGATCGGAAAACTCGACGGCCAGCAAAAGCGCCTGCCGGCCGTCATCACCGCCTTCCCGCATTACGATCCGAAGAAGGACCGAGTCAGGGCCTAGCGCTACTTCGTCCGCAGATAGGACTCCATCGAATCGTCCATGGCCTTGACCCAGGGCGTGTGGTGCTTGGGCGACATGGTGCCGGTCATCACCGAGCGGTAGCAATTGTTGCGGAAGGCCATGATGTCGTCCATCTTGTGGTGCTCCCACTGCATGAAGGTCTTGTTGACGGCCTCGACATCGAAACTCGGATAATCGGTGACTGCGATCAGCTCTTTTACATAGTCGCCCTGGAACCAGATCATCTGTTCGGCGTTTTCGAGCTTCTCCTCGCGCTTGCGCCAGAGCTTGGAATTCTTGCGCATGGCAGCGAGCTTGGGCAATTTGATACGCCCCATGATCACGTCGCGCGCATACCAGGCCTGGGCGTCGAACATGTTGAAAGTGTAGAACTGGTCCTGCATGCCGATGAAGAAGAGCTTCGGGTTATCCTCCCAGACCACGCCCTTATAGAGGCCGAGCGGCCAGAGGCGGTTCGCCGTCGTGAGACGCAAATCGTCCGGCAGGAAGGGGAAATGGTGCTGGTAGCCGGTGCACAGGATGATGGCGTCGATTTCCTTCGATGAGCCGTCCTTGAAATAGGCGGTCTTGTTGTCGAGGCGCTGGAGAAGCGGGCGCTCCTCGAAATTGGCCGGCCATTTGAAGCCCATGGGCTTCGAGCGATAGGTGGTGGTCACCGAACGCGCCCCGTATTTCCAGCACTGGGAGCCGATGTCCTCGGCCGAATAGGAGCGGCCGACGAGCAGCACATCCTTGCCCTTGAATTCCAGCGCGTCGCGGAAATCATGGGCGTGCAGGACACGGCCGTTGAAGGTCTTGAGCCCGTCGAAATAGGGCACGTTGGGGGTCGAGTAGTGACCCGAGGCGCAGATCACATGGTCGAAGACCTCGGAATACATCCGGTCCTTGGCCCGGTCGTGGACGGTGACCGTGAATTTCTTTTTCTTCTTGTCGTAGTCCACCATGCGGACGGGCGAATTGAAGCGCACCCATTTGCGCACCTTGGCCTTTTCGACGCGGCCCTTGATATAATCCCACAGCACGGCGCGCGGCGGATAGGAGGCGATCGGCTTGCCGAAATGCTCCTCGAAGGTGTAGTCGGCGAATTCCAGGCATTCCTTGGGGCCATTGGACCACAGATAGCGGTACATGGAACAGTGAACGGGCTCGCCATATTCGTCGAGGCCGGTGCGCCAGGTGTAGTTCCACAAGCCGCCCCAATCCTCCTGCTTCTCGAAGCAGACGATTTCCGGAATCCTGGCTTTCTTCTTGGCGGCGGACTGGAAGGCCCGCAGGGCCGCGAGACCGGATGGACCGGCTCCGATGACGGCGACACGTGTCATTGAGATTTCCTCTCCTGTTAGTTCCGTTCCCCGGCTGGACGCACAGGCAAATTGCGAATACCAATGCCAACCACTATCTCACCAATTCCATACCAATTTGTCAAAACCTATGCGCGGCAATATCCGGGGATCTTGATGCGACAAATCAGCAATGCCAGGCTCAAGGCCCATTTTCTCGGCTGGCAGTGCCGCATCCGGCAGATATCGGCAAGGGACTATGGCGGCCAGCCGATGCCGGCCATGCGGCCGCGGGTCTCGAGCCGCAACGGCGAGGTGATGCTGCCGGCCATGGCCGTGCTGCTGGTGCCGGAGGAGCCTTCGGTCAGCACCGCCTTTTTCCGCTTCCAGATGCAGAAGACCCATGAGGCCCAGAAGGCGCGCGACGCCGGCATCAACTATCTGGCCGGCGATTTCTACCAGCTTCCGGAACTGTTCTCCGACGAGCTGACGGCGGTGTTCGGCGGCGGATCGCAGACGGCCTCCCTGCTGCTCAGGGTCAGGGAGGTGCTGCTCGATTTCGAGCAATATTCCCAGAGCTTCCGCATGTTTTGCAAGGTCCGGCGGCTGCCCGCCCGCAGCCCGGCCCACGAGGCCAGCCTGTGGCAGAGCCGGCTGTTCAATCCCAATATCCCGAACGACGCCGTGGTCCTGGGCCTGAAGCCCGACTGGACGAACGCCGCCGCCGATCCGATGCCGTGATCTCCGGCTCAAAACTTCCGATAGGCCTTGTTCAACTGCACCATCGGATGGTTGGGCGACATCTGGAACTTGATCAGGAGTTCCCTCGCCATCATGTCGCGGTCCTGCTGGCTGCCCGGCAGCTTGACGTTCTTCGGGATGCGCACCCAGCCGTTGCAGTTGCGGTCGAAGATGGCGGGCTCGCCCTCCTCATAGCCCATGTGGACGTCCTCCAGCCAATTCAGATCGTCCCAGCCCATGAACTCCATGTAGCCCTTGAGGAACGGCGTCAGCCGCTTGTAGTCGGGGATCAGGTTGACATCGTAGCGGTAGCCGATGTGCTGGCCGATTTCCTTCTCGCGGCTCGATGTCAGGCCGGCCTTGTCCTTGAGGAACTGGTCGACCGACTTGATCTCGGAGCCCTTGTAGCTTGTCCCTGCCATTTTCCGTCTCCGATCAATATTTGTGGTAGTCGCCTTCGAGGCCGACCGTGTAGTTGGTTCCCGCCAACGGCACCTTGCACATGGCGGATGCCTCCATGGTCAGCGCAGCCAGATCTTCGGGCTCGAGCGAGTGGATGTTGGTCTTGCCGCAGGCGCGCGCCAGGAGCTGAGCTTCCATGGTCAGCGTGTGCAGGAAGTTGTAGACGCGCTCGGCCGCCTTGTCGGGATCGAGGCGCTGGCGCAGAACCGGGTCCTGGGTGGCAACACCCACCGGGCAACGGCCGGTGTGGCAGTGGTAGCAGTAACCCGCCTCGACGCCGATCTCGTTGGGATAGTCGGTGACGCCTTCGATGTGCTTGTTGCAATTGAGCGCCATTAGCACCGAATGGCCGATGGCGATGGCATCGGCGCCCAAGGCCAGCGCCTTGGCCACGTCGCCGCCGTTCCGGATGCCACCGGCATAGACGAGGGAAATCTGGCCCTTCTTGCCGAGTTCGTCGATGGCGCGGCGGGCCTCGCGGATCGCCGCGATGCCGGGCACGCCGGTATCTTCCGTGGCGATGTGCGGGCCGGCGCCAGTGCCGCCTTCCATGGCGTCGATATAGATCGAGTCCGGATCGCACTTCACCGCCATGCGCACGTCGTCGTAGACACGCGCCGCGCCGAGTTTGAGCTGGATTGGAATCTCGTGGTTGGTCGCCTCGCGGACTTCCTGGATTTTGAGCGAGAGATCGTCGGGACCCAGCCAGTCGGGATGGCGAGCGGGCGAGCGCTGGTCGATGCCGGCCGGCAGCGAGCGCATTTCGGCGACCTGGTCGGTCACCTTCTGGCCCAGCAGATGGCCGCCGAGGCCGACCTTGCAGCCCTGGCCGATGAAGAATTCGCAGGCATCCGCCAGACGCAGATGATGCGGATTGAAACCGTAGCGCGACTGGATGCACTGGTAGAACCAGTGCTCGGAATAGCGCCGCTCGTCGGGGATCATGCCGCCTTCGCCGGAGCAGGTGGCCGAGCCCGCCATGGTGGCGCCGCGGGCGAGTGCTATCTTCGCCTCATAGGACAGCGCGCCGAAAGACATGCCGGTGACATAGACCGGGATATCCAGCACCATGGGCCGCTTGGCACGCGGGCCGATGATGGTCTTGGTCTCGCACTTCTCGCGGTAGCCCTCGATGACGAAGCGGGTCAGCGTGCCGGGCAGGAAAGTGAGATCGTCCCAGTGCGGGATCTTCTTGAACAGCGAGAAGCCGCGCATGCGGTAGCGGCCGAGCTCGGACTTGATGTGAATGTCGTTCATCACCTCGGGGGTGAAGATTTTCGACGAGCCGAGAATGTATTTCTTGGTCTCGGCCGGAGCCCGGCCGGCGAGGCCCGCCATGCCGGTGGCGGTGCGGACCGCCGCGGGCCGGCGCTTCACGGCGGCGACGGGTTTGGCTTTCGCCTTCACCGGAGTCGAGCGCTTGACTGCAACGGCCTTGCGCGCCGGGACTGTCTTGGATTTCTTGTGCTTTGCCATGCGTCATGTCCTCACAAATTATTCGACCTTACATCCCGCTCAATCCTCATGCTGAGGTGCGAGCGAAGCGAGCCTCGAAACATCGGCAACAGGCCACTGGCGGCCGGCCCTTCGAGGCACCGCTTCGCGGTGCACCACAGGGTGAGGGTTGGGTGAGCCGCCGCGTTTCCAAGCTTCACAGCACCAGCTTCTTTTCGCCCGGTTCGAGGTTGTCGTAATTCCACAATTGTTTGCCGGCGACGATCTTCTTGATGTGGCCGATGCCCTGCTTCGGCATCATGTCGTACATCTTGAGCTTGCGGGTCAGCCAGTCGCGGTCGAGATCGGTCATCTCGCCGGGCACCGCGTCGACGCCGAGCGAGCGCGCCTCGCCGCCCAGATAGATGGTGCCGTCATACATCGAGTCGCCGAGGTTCTTGCCGGCATTGCCGAGGATCACCATGCGGCCGCGCTGCATCATGAAGCCGGTGAAGGATCCGGTGTCGCCGCCGACGATGATGTTGCCGCCCTTCTGGTCGATGCCTGTGCGCGAGCCGACCGCGCCCTTGCAGACGAGATCGCCGCCGCGCAGCGCCGCGCCGAACTGGGAGCCGGCGTTCTTCTCGATGACGATGGTGCCCGACATCATGTTTTCAGCACAGGCCCAGCCGACGCGCCCCTTGATGGTGACGTTCGGTCCATCGAGGAGGCCGCAGGCGAAATAGCCGCAGGAACCTTCGATGTGCAGATTGAGCCGGTGCAGGATGCCGACGGCGATCGAATGCTTGGCGCCCGGGTTCTTGAGCACGATGGTGCCGACACCGCGGCGCATGAGGTCGCGGAGCTGGATGTTGATCTGCTTCGGATCGAGCGTCTCGCAGTCGATCTCGGCGCGCTTGTTGAAGTCGACGTCGGGCGCGTCGGGATAGCCGTAGCCGGCGGGCTCTTCGGTGATGTCGAAGAAGCGCTGCTGGGTGCGCCCGAGGAGACCCTCGGTATGCATGCCCATCTCATGGGAGAGATGGTCCTTCTTGGCCGTCGTTACGCCCGCCATACGCGAACCTCCTCATCGTAAGGGTCCCAGGTATCGATCTCGTGGTGGATGACGGCGCGGATCGCCACCTCCTCGGAGGCGAGCGCCACCAGATTATCGCTCTCGTAGAGAACCATGGGCTTGGCGGCCATGGTATCCTTGGCCATGCCGAGGGAGTCCTTGGTCGAGACCAGATAGGTGAAGACGCCGTCGATGTCCTGGATCGACTGCTTGAGCGAGTCTTCCAGCGTCGCGCCGTGCTCGAGATTGTAGGCGGTGTAGACCGCCAGCAATTCCGAATCGCAGTTCGACATGAAGCGGTGGCCCTTGCGCTCGTATTCGCGGCGCATCGCCCAGTAATTGGTGATCTGGCCGTTATGGACGACGGCGATGTCGTTGTAGGGGTAGGCCCAGTAAGGGTGGGCCGAGCGGATGTCGACATCGGATTCCGTCGCCATGCGGGTGTGGCCGATGCCGTGGGTGCCCTTGAACTTGCGTAAGGCATACTGGTCGGCGACGCGGGCCGCATCGCCCAGGTCCTTGATCAGTTCGAGGGAATTGCCCATGGAAAGGATTTCGGTGCCTTCGACGTCTTCCACGTAGTCGGCGAGCTTCTTCATGTCGCCGTCATAGTGGATGCGGTAGCGGTAGGCGTATTCGGTGGCGTCCTCGCGGTCGATCACCTGCACGCCGAGCGTGGCGAGGCGCTCCTCGACCTTGGCGCGGCGCTTCTTCACCTCGTCGTGGATGTCGAAGCCCTTGTTCATGTCCTCCTGCTCGGCAACCTTGAAGCGCATGATATATTCGTTGCGCCCCGGCTGGCCGTAGATGGCGTAGCCGGTCGAGTCGGGGCCGCGATGCTTGAGCGACTGGAGCATATCGGTCATTTCCTGGCCGATATTGCCCGTGCCGTCGCGATGGATAAGTCCGGCGATGCCGCACATTGTCGGTTCTCCTTTACGGCAGGCAATTGAGATAGGTGGCGAGGTCCCATTCGGTCGACGTATGGAGGAAGCGTTCCCATTCGTCGCGCTTGTACTCGTCGTAGAGCCGGTGCATCTCGCCGGGCATGGCCGACTTGACAACCGGATCGTTCTTCAGCGCCTCGAGCGAATCTCCCAGCGTCATCGGCAGTTTCTTCACCTGCTTGCCGGCTTCCATGGCGGCGTAGATGTTGCGCTCTTCCGGCTTGCCGGGATCGATCTTGTTCTTGATGCCGTCCTCGGCGGCCTTCAGGATGGCGCCGGCCATGATGTAGGGGTTCACCATGGAGTCGACGGCGCGGTATTCGAAGCGGCCGGGGGCCGAAACGCGCAGGCCCGTGGTGCGGTTCTGGAAGCCCCAGTCGGCGAAGACCGGCGCCCAGAAGCCCGTATCCCACAGGCGGCGGTAGGAGTTGACCGTCGAGCAGCCGATGGCGGTCAAGGCGGCGAGATGCTTGACGATGCCGCCGATCACATAAAGTCCGGTCTTGCCCGGCATGCGCGGATCCTTGCCATCCGGCATGAAGGTGTTGGTGCCGCCGCGGCGGTACATGAAGTTGTGCTCGAAGCCCGGCAGATTCTTGCGGTCGTTGCCGAGAATTTTGAATTCGTCCTTGCCGCCGGTCCACAGCGAGATGTTGTGGTGGCAGCCGTTGGCCGAGACGCCCATGAAGGGCTTGCACATGAAGCAGGCGATGATGTTGAATTCGCGCGCAACTTGCGCGCAGATCTGCCGGTAGGTGGTGAGCCGGTCGGCGGTCCTGAGCGCATCGTCGTAATTGAAGTTGAGCTCGATCTGGCCGGGCGCGTCCTCGTGATCGCCCTGGATCATGTCGAGGCCCATCTTGCGGCCGTATTCGATGACCCGCATGTAGACCGGGCGCAGGCTTTCGAACTGGTCGATGTGATAGCAATAGGGGTTGGAATAGCCGCCATTGGGCTTGCCGTTCTCGTCCTTCTTCAGCCACATCATTTCCGGCTCGGTGCCATGGCGCATGCGCATGCCATGGTCCTTCTCGAATTTGTCGTGGATGCGGCGAAGATTGCCGCGGCAGTCGGCGGTGAGGAAGGCGCCGGCGTCCTCGCGCTCCTCGCGGTTGCGGAACAGCGTGCAGAACATCCGCGCCACGCGCTTGTCCCAGGGCAATTGCATGAAGGTTTCGGGTTCGGGAACGCCGACCAGCTCGGCGGCTTCCGGGCCATAGCCCATATATTCGCCGCGGCGGTTCATGAACAGGTTGACGGTCGAGCCGTAGACGAGCTGGAAGCCGCCATTGGCGATATTCTCCCAATGGTCGGCGGGAATGCCCTTGCCCATGATGCGGCCGGTGACGGAGACGAATTGCAGATAGAGATATTCGATGCCGAGGGCGTCGATTTTCTTGCGCACCTGCTTGATCAGGCCGGCGCGGCCCGCGGTCTTGATGAAATTTTCGTAGTCGGACATGTGGTTTCCTTCCCTCGATTTTTTTCTAATTCTGCGCCGCAATGGCCGGTGCCGTCAGCTCCACGGGAACGGGCTGTTGGAGACCGGATGCAGCTTGCCCTCGGCATAGCGCGAAAACCGGAACGGCTCCAGGAGCCTCGACTTTTCGCCGCAGATTTCCTGGGCCGCCAGCTGGCCGACGCCGATCATCTTGTAGCCGTGATTGGAGTCGGCGATGACGAAGACATTGTCGCGGAACACGTCGAAGACCGGGAAATTATCGGGGGTGAAGCAGCCGAGACCGCCCGACTTTTCGTGGCCCTTGTACATGCCGATCTTGCCCTGGAAGCGCTTCTGGCAATGGGCCAGCATGGAGCACCAGGTCTCGATGAAATCGTCGCCGACAATGAAGTCCGGCGAGTCGGGACCGTAGGGATCGATAGCGATCGAGTCGGGCTCGCCTTCCACCTTGTAGGGCGAGGCGCCGCCCTGGACGCCGCCGAAATTGAAGTCGGGCTTGTAATAGAGGCCCCAGAGCTTGTCGATGAGCAGGCGGCCGTCGACGTCGGAATAGAGCGGCGCGTCGGTGTCGACGTGGATGACCGGCGGCATGCGGCCGTCATTGGTCTTGTGCATGGCGGGATCGACGCCGAGGGTGCCTTCCTCGAGGCACCAGTATTTCCACATGCGCACGCCGTCGTGCATCTTGCCGTCCTTGCCCTTGATCGAGACGTGGCGCGGCAGGTCCAGCATGTTCCAGATCTTGTTGATCCAGGGCCCGGCGCCGACCACCACATAATCGCACTTGATCGTGCCCTTGTTGGTCGCGATGCCGGTGACGGCCCTTGAATTATTGCCGAATTCGAAGCCGGTCACCTCGCAGCCGGTCATGATGCGCACCCCCTCGGCCTCGGCCTTGGAGGCAAGACCGTAGATCGAGGCGGTGTTGTTGGCGTAGCCGCCCCTCTTCTCGTGCAGCACCGAGGTGATGCCCTTGGCCTGCCAGTCGTCGAACAGGCCTTCCATGTATTTCTGCGAATCCCCGGCGCCCTCGACGAAGGTCGAGGTGTAGCCGATCTTCTTCTGCTGCTCGTAGATCGAGCCCACCTGCTCGTGCATGACTTCCGGGCTGATCTGCATGTAGCCGACGGAATGATAGGAATAGGCCTTGGGGTCGCTCTCCCAGACGGAGACCGAATGCGCCATCAGCTCGCGCATGGCCGGCTGGTAATAATTGTTGCGGACCACGCCACAGGCGATGCCGGAGGCGCCGGCCGCGATCGCCGTCTTGTCGACAACCAGAATGTCCTTGCCGGAACCCTTGCCGGTTTCCTTGAGCTTGAGGGCCAAATGGTAGGCGGTGGAAAGGCCGTGAATGCCAGCGCCAATGATGGCGTATTTCACACCCGACGGAACAGCCATGGATCCGATTCCCCTTTCGACTTATTGGTCCGGTTTGGTCAATAAACACTCGTCGCTTGACGCCGGGGG
>JANMQL010000320.1:0-5493 GCA_031370475.1 Hyphomicrobiales bacterium
GTCGCCGCCTGGATGGTCACATCGCAGCCATGGGCGAAGGCGCTGAAATAGTGGCCGGCCGACCAGGTATTGTCGAGGAAAAGGAGACAGTTCTTCTTGTGCGCCGCCTGGGCGATGGCGGGAACGTCCTGCACCTCCATGGTCTGCGAGCCCGGGCTCTCGCAATAGACGATGCGGGTGTTGGGGCGGATCAGTTGGGCGATGCCGGCTGCGATCAGGGGGTCGTAATAGGTGGTTTCGATGCCGAGGCCTTTCAGCACCGTGTCGCAGAGATGGCGGGCCGGCGCATAGACGGTATCGACCATCAGCAGATGATCGCCGGATTTGAGAAAAGCGAGGAGGGCGGTGGCGATCGCCGCCATGCCGGAAGGCGCCACTTTCGTCGCGTGGCCGCCCTCAAGGGCGGCGATGGCGGTTTCGACGGCGAGCGAGGTGGGCGTGCCGCGGCGGCCATAGCGGTATTGGGCGTGCTTGTCGTGCAGGCCTTCGACCGTGCCGAACAGCACGGTCGAGGCATGATAGACGGCGGGATTGACGAAGCCGTGCTCGCTGTACTGGCGGCCCGCCGCCACCAGGCGGGTTTCGGGTTTGAGGGCCGATAGATCGGGTTTGGATTTGCTCATCGCCTGCGCCATGATGGAGGGAGAGGTGGGGTTAGCACGGGCGCCCCGCCGGAGGAAAGCGAATGAGCGAGATGTCGCCCCTGGCGCGGCTGATACTGCGCGCCATGCGGCTGGGGGCGGTGAGCACGGCCGGATTTGTGATTCTGGTCATCGGCATCGAAGCGGCCAAGCGCTGGGTTGGCGGCGGTTTCGGGTCGATGAGCCGGGCGGATGTGTGGTTTTTCGGCGTGCTGGCGGGACTGCTGCTGGGCGCCCTTTATCTGGCCCGCTCGATCACCCGGGAACTGCGCAAGAGCGGGCCTTGAATCCGGCGGCACGAGCCGTTACCAAGGCCGCGCAAATGACAGGGTGAGCGATGCCGGATTCCGCCAAGCGCGTGGCCGAGAAAAAGGACTGGATCAAGGGGGCGACGGGCGATTGGGAGATCATCATCGGCCTCGAGGTCCATGCCCAGGTAACGGCGAAATCCAAGCTGTTCTCCGGCGCCTCGGCCGAATTCGGGGCTGCGCCCAACGACCATGTTTCCCTCGTCGATGCGGCGATGCCGGGGATGCTGCCGGTGATCAATGAATATTGCGTCGAGCAGGCGGTGCGCACCGGGCTCGGCCTCAAGGCCCGGATCAACAAGCGCTCGGTGTTCGACCGCAAGAACTATTTCTATCCCGACCTGCCGCAGGGCTACCAGATTTCCCAGTACAAGCAGCCGATCGTCGGCGAGGGCGTGGTGCATGTGGAACTCGACGGCGGCAAATCCGTCGAGGTCGGCGTCGAGCGCCTGCATCTCGAACAGGATGCCGGAAAGTCGCTGCACGACCAGCACCCGTCGATGAGCTTCGTCGATCTCAACCGCTCGGGCTGCGCGCTGATGGAAATCGTCTCCAAGCCCGACATGCGCTCGGCCGAGGAGGCCAAGGCCTATGTGACGAAGCTGCGCCAGATCATGCGCTATCTCGGCACCTGCGACGGCAATATGGAGCAGGGGTCACTCCGCGCCGACATCAACGTCTCGGTGCGCCGGCCGGGAGCGGAGTTCGGCACGCGCTGCGAGATCAAGAACGTCAACTCGATCCGCTTCATGGGCCAGGCGGTCGAATACGAAGCGCGCCGCCAGATCGGCATTCTCGAGGACGGCGGCAAGATCGGCCAGGAGACGCGCCTGTTCGACGCGCGCAAGGGCGAGACCCGCTCGATGCGCTCCAAGGAAGAGGCCCACGACTACCGCTATTTTCCCGATCCCGACCTGTTGCCGCTGGAACTCGACGAAGGCTGGATCGCGGCGATCAAGCAGGGGCTGCCGGAACTGCCCGACGAGAAGAGCCAGCGCTTCATCCGCGATTACGGGCTTTCGGCCTATGACGCGGGCGTGCTGGTGGCCGAGCGGGCGGCGGCGGATTTCTTCGAGGCCGTGGCCCGCGGCCGCGACGGCAAGCTTGCCGCCAACTGGGTGATCAACGAGCTGTTCGGGCGGCTCAACAAGGAAGGCAAGACGGTGGAGACGTCGCCGGTGTCCGCCGCACAGCTGGGCGAGATCGTCGACCTGATCGCCACGGCCACCATTTCCGGCAAGATCGCCAAGGACGTGTTCGAGATTGCATGGAGCGAGGGCGGCTCGCCGGCGGCCATCGTCGAGACGCGGGGCCTCCGGCAGGTGACCGATCTGGGCGCCATCGAGAAGGCGGTGGACGAAATCGTCGCCGCCAATCCCGACAAGGTGGCCCAGGCCAAGGCCAAGCCCTCCATGCTGGGCTGGTTCGTGGGCCAGGCGATGAAAACCACCGGAGGCAAGGCCAACCCTGCGGCGGTGAATGAAATGCTCCGTAAAAAGCTTGAAATTAACTAATTAAGACAATAGGTTAGTTTAAATTTCCGTTTTCGGAAGTTCTCCGCTATAGTCCGTACCCTGAGTTTCGGGGTCGTTGGGGTTTGGGAGGATTTTCGAATGGCGAAGCCCGCCAAGAAGGTTGCCAAGAAGGCAGCCGCCAAGAAAGCCGTGAAAACGGCGAAGAAGAAGCCCGCCACCAAGAACGGCGCAGTGAGCGGCAACAAGCAGCGGTTCACTTTGCATGGCACGATGACTTCGGGCCCCACTTACACGGTGGGACTGATGCTGTCGCTGTGCCGGCACCCTTTCTCCTATATCCACGTCAATCTGCGCGAGGGTCAGCACAAGCAGCCCGATTATCTGGTGAAGAACCGCTACGGCCAAGTGCCCACCCTGCGCGACGGTCAGATGTTCGTGGTGCAGTCGGCGGCCATTCTCGAGCATCTCGCGGAAAGCCTGAAGAAGTTCGAAGGCCGGACGCAGCTGGAGCGCCAGCGCATCCGCGAATGGCTGTTCTGGCAATGGGACAAGCTGGCGGTTCCGGTGTTCCGCCTCAGGGCCCGGGCCCGCGGCTTCCGCCAATTCGGCGATGAAGTGAGGGTGATGTACGACACCGAAGCCAGGGGAGCGTTTGCCGCGCTCGAACACGAGCTGGCGCGCTCGCCGTGGGTCGCCAGCAAGCGGCCGACCATCGCCGATATCGGCATCTATGCGGTCACCCGCTATGCGCCGGAAGCGGCTATCGATCTTTCCGCCTATCCGCATATTATGGCGTGGAAGAAACGATTCGAAGGACTGCCCGGCTTCGGTACGCCGGAACAGATCCTGCCGATGGAAAGCCGGCTGCTTTAGACCGGCCGGAGCGGTTGATTGTCCGAACTTGTCGACAAATTCCGGACGACGTCCTTGAATACGGTCGAGGCGCCGCCGCCGCGCAAGCGGCGCGGGCGGTCCGAGTGCCTGATCGGCCTGCTGTTGGGGCTCGCCGGCCTGGTCGCGTCGAGGCTCGGAAACCTGTGGATTTCCTTCGATGTGTTCTCGCAGTTCACCTTGCAATTCGCGGTGATCGCGGCGGCCTTTGCGCTGGGCTACATCATGCCGCGCGGGCGGATGCTGGCGGCTTTCGTGCTGCTGATCGCCGGACTGGCCGGTATCGGCGCCTGGCCGCATGTGGCCAGCGACCGGGCCCGGGTTCTCGATGCCGCAAAGCCCGGCGAGCGCGAGATTGCGGCCGCCAGTTTCAATACCAACTACGGAAACCAGGACAGCGGCGCGGTGAGCGCGGAGATCGAGCGGCTGGATGCCGATATCCTGACGCTCATCGAATTCGGTCCGCAGTTGCGCCCCATTCTGGAGTCGCTGGCGGGGCGCTATCCGTATCATGCCGATTGCTTCGACCGCGATTTCTGCAATTTGGCGATCCTGTCGAAATTTCCGATCGCGGCGAGCGAAACGCGCGTCGACTGGGAAGGCCCGCCGATGCTCAAGGTCAAGCTCGGAGCCGAGCTTGGCGGATTGACGGTGATTACCGCCCATACCATCCGGTTTCCCCAATCGCGCGCCCAGTACCGCCAGATCGTCGAGTTGTCGAAGCTGGTCGAGGCCATTCCCGGCCGCAAGCTGGTGATGGGCGATTTCAACGCGACGCCGTTTTCGCGGATCGTCGGCACTTTCGCCGGGCGCACCGGCATGACGCGCCTCACCATGCTGCCGAGCTGGCCGGCGTTCATCCAATTGCCGCAAATGGCGATCGATCATATATTCGTCAGTCCCGACATCCGCGCCACGCAAAGTCAGAAAATCGGCAATGCGGCGGGATCGGATCACTATCCGATTTCGATCAGACTCGCCGTCCCGGTGAACTGACAAGGAAGCCCCATGGCAACGCGCAAGCCCATCGAGCTGCATTATTGGCCCACGCCGAACGGCTGGAAGATCACCATCATGCTGGAGGAGTGCAAGCTCCCCTATGAAGTGAAATATGTGAACATCATGAAGGGCGACCAGTTCAAGCCGGAGTTCCTGGCGATTTCGCCCAACAACCGCATGCCGGCCATCGTCGATCCCGACGGGCCGGGCGGCAAGCCGATTTCGGTGTTCGAGTCGGGCGCCATCCTGCAATATCTCGGCAACAAGACCGGCAAGTTCTATCCGGCCCGCACCCGCGAGCGCGTCGAGGTGGAGCAGTGGCTGTTCTGGCAGATGGGCGGGCTGGGGCCCATGTCGGGCCAGGCCGGGCATTTCAAGAATTATGCGCGGCAGACCATTCCCTATGCCATCGAGCGCTATGTGAATGAGGTGGCGCGGCTCTATGGGGTGATGGACAGGCGGCTGGAAGCCCGCGAATTTCTCGCCGGGAAATACTCGATCGCCGACATGGCGTCGTGGCCGTGGGTCAGATCCTACGACCGGCTCGGCCTGAAGCTCGGCGATTATCGCCATTTGCAGCGCTGGTTCGAAGCGATCGCGGCGCGGCCGGCGGTGGCGCGCGGCGTGGCGGTGGGTGAGGAATACCGCGCCGCGCCCACCACCCTGAAGGACGACGACGAGGCCCACGCCATCCTGTTCGGACCGCGCCGCTAACCGGTGGCATGCTCAACGGCGGGTAAAGGCGGCATGCTGAAGGCCCCGTGAAGACCGCCGCAAACTCTTGAACGACTATGGTTTTTTCGAAACCGCGAGAGGCGCTCGCGGCGGCGCTTCAGACCCCTTTAATCCTGCCGATTAACCTGCCGTTGCAGGCTCCGCGCCAGAATTGTGCGCAAGCCGGACCTCGAGGGGAGATCGCGACCGGTGGCAACACAGGGGAACTAGATGGCGAAATCGCAACAGACGGAAGCAACGGCAAAGCCGGCCGCCGACACGGCGGATGCCTTGTTCGAACTCGGCATGATGTATTGCATCGGCCACGGCATCGAGCAGGACCTGGTGAAGGCGCACCAGTGGTTCAATCTCGCGGCGCTGAGGGGCAGCGATGCGGCGCGGCAATATCGCGGCGAACTGGCCCGCGAGATGACGGCGGCGCAGGTGGCGGAAGCCCAGCGCCTG
>JANMQL010000375.1:0-1924 GCA_031370475.1 Hyphomicrobiales bacterium
GGATGGCTTCCTGCCGCATCGGCAGCGCCGCGAATCTCGATCTCGCCCACGGCCTCGATGCCCGTTCCCGCGACGGCCACCGGGCGCAAGCGGGCGTTTTCCGCATCGACTTCGGCGAGCCACGCCATCCGCATATGCCCCTCGCCGGCCAGGAGCTCGCAGGTGGATTGGTACAGGGACCTGCGGTCCTTGCGAGCGAGGAACATGTCCGTGGCCAGGTTCAGTACCTGGTACAGGCGATTCAGGCGTTCGAGCCGCTCCTGCGCGCGCCGCTGGCTCGTGACATCGCGGGCAATGCCCAGGACGCCGGTCACGGCCCCGCTCGCTTCGCGCATTGGCGTCTTGATGGTCTCGAACAGGCCTTGGTAGCCTCCCGAAGCAAACTGCAGCCAGGACTCGTTGACCACCGGACCCTTCGCGGCGATCGCCTTGCGGTCGGTCTGTGCGAAGCTTTCAGCGAGGTCGCTACCAACGAAATCAGCATCCTTGCGGCCGATGATGCGGGATTCCGGAACGCCGAAGTACCGGGCGAACCGTTCGTTGCAGAACAGGTAGTGGCCATCGAGGCCCTTCAGCCAGATCAGATCCGGCAACGTGTCGAGCAAGGTGCGCAGTCGCGCCTGCTGGTTGCTGAGCTGAACGGTCCTGGCGCGCACGGTTCTTCGCAGAATGAACGCCCATGCCAGCACCAGCGTCGCGAATGCCACCATGCCGGTCAACGCATAGACCACCGTGGTGGGCCACGCGGAATAGGCCACATCGGCGCCAAACCATTTCTTGCGCAGTTGATCCTGTTCGGCAGGCGTGAATCGAGCAAATCCTCGCTCGACGAGTTGCAGCGTGGCGACGTCGCCCTTGTGCACCGCTCGATGAAATTGCCCGGTGTAGAGGACGAAGGCCGGACGAAACCGCGTGTACGCCTGGGCCTTGTACAGCAGGTAGTTGGCCGGTGGCGCGTCCATGCAGAAGATGCGGACCTGGTCTGCGACGGCCGCGTCGACAATGGCGGCGTAGCTCGCGAACTCCCGGAAGTTGGTCACGCCGTCGGATTGCAATCTGTCGATGCAGGCGTCCCCAGCCTTGGCCGCCACGACAAAGCCGTGCAGCGACGCCGGGCCGGTGATGCCGCCGATGTCTCGCTGTACGTAGATCGGCACCTGCAGGTCCGCGTAGGGTGCGGTGAAGTCCATCACCTTTTCCCGCTCGGGCGTCACGAAGATTGTGTCGATGACGTCTGCCTGGCCAGCTGCCATGGTGGCCTTGGCAAGCGCCCAATCGGTCGCCACCAGGTTCACCTTGACGCCGGTCTTGCGCTCCCACAACCGCCAGGCGTCCACCAGGTAGCCGTCGACCGCTCCATCCGCAGTGCGAAAGATGTAAGGAGGATAGTTGTTGTCCAGGACGACCGTCACCGGGGCGCGGGCCGTGGCATCCCTCGCGGGTGCTGGCGCCCCAAGAACCCGTGCTCCCGGCAAGAGGGCGAGCGCAAGCAGCGATGCCATCACGCCCAACGAACGCCGTGGCGAATTCGGGGGCGCGGTTGTCGAGACTTGCAGGGCCATCTGGAGGTCGAAGCAGCGGTTGGTCGGCGTCGGCAACGCGTCAGAGCTCCGTGCCGGGAACCCAGGGCTCTCGATGCAGTATCGTCCCAATCAAGACGCCGCGGGAAGCGCTGCGCGCAAGCGTTGGCTGCCTCTTGCGCCGGCGCAACATCACCGGATCACGCTGGTCGCCCATTGGCGGCGGGTCGCGACGCCCTGCTACGGGCAGCCACAACGCGGGCCGCTGCAAGAGCTCGATCTCGCAGCGTCCTCCCGGGTGCGCCATGCGCACGCCGTCGACTCGTTCGCTTGCCGCACAAGCCGACCGGAATACGCCGGCTGCGCCCGGACGTGCCTCAAACGCTGTCGCCGGGGGCAGCGGC
>JANMQL010000381.1:0-3122 GCA_031370475.1 Hyphomicrobiales bacterium
TGATCCGCAATTTGAAACAGGAATTCGGCCCCAATTCCGATGTAGGTTTCAGGGAACAGGGCTATCTCATCCTCGCCTCGGAGGAGGGCCTGCCCATTCTTGCGGAAAATCACTGCATCCAGATCGCCCATGGCGCCGACAACGTGCTACTCGAAGGCGAGGCACTCGCCGCGAAATTTCCCTGGCTCGTCTGCGATGGCCTGGCCGGCGGCTGCTTCGGGGTCTCGGGCGAAGGCTGGCTCGATCCCTATTCACTGATGAACCTGTTCCGCAAGGCGGCACTGGCCAAGGGCGCCAGTGTCATCGCCGGCGAGGTGACGGCGATCGGCCTATGTGGCGGGCGGATTGCATCGGTGTGCCTCGCCAATGGCGAGACTTTCACCTGCACCCATCTCGTCAATGCCGCCGGCGCCGGCGCCGGGGCGCTGGCTAGGCTTGCAGGCATCGATCTGCCGGTCGGCCCGCGCAAGCGCTATGTCTATGTGATCGACTGCCCGGGAGCGAGCGAGGCGCTGCACCGGGCGCCCCTCACCGTCGAGCCTGGCGGCGTCTATTTCCGCCCCGAGGGCCGTCATTTCATCTGCGGCCTGTCGCCGGAAGAACACGAGGAACCGCAGGCGACGGACTGGGAAGTCGATTATGCCTGGTTCGAGGAGCGCATCTGGCCGGTTCTGGCCGAGCGGGTTCCACAATTCGAGGCCATCAAGGTGATCAATGCCTGGGTCGGCCACTACGACTACAATGCCTTCGACCAGAATGCCGTGCTCGGCCGCCATCCGCAGCTCAAGAATTTTTATTTCGCCAACGGCTATTCCGGCCATGGCTTGCAGCAGGGACCCGCTTCCGGCAATGCCATCGCCGAATTGATCGTCCATGGCGCCTGGCGCAGCATCGATCTGACCCGCTTGGGCTATGAACGGATTGCACGCGGCGAGCCATTGTTCGAGAAGAACGTAATCTGAATGCGCATTCTCTCCATTTCATCGCAGGTGGCTTATGGCCCGGTCGGCAATTCCGCCGCCGTGCCGGCCATGCAGTCCATGGGCCACGAAGTGCTCAGCGTGCCGACCGTCATTCTCTCCAACCATCCCGGCCACGGCAAACCGGCGGCGCTGCGCATGCCCGCCGCCGATCTCGCCGCCATGCTGGGGGCGCTGGAGGGGCTCGGCGTGCTGGAAACCTGCGCCGCCGTGCTGACCGGCTATTTCGCCGCCAACGACCAGATTCACGGCGTGGCGCGGATGATCCGCCGCATGCGCGCGACAAACCCGAAACTCTATGTCCTCGTCGATCCGGTGATCGGCGACGACGACCGCCTCTATGTTCCGCAGCCGGTGGCCGAGTCGATCCGCGAAGAGCTGCTGCCGCTTGCCGATTGCGCCTCGCCCAACCGCTTCGAGCTCGAATGGCTGACCGGCTGGCGCGTTTCCAGCATCGCCGAGGCCCGCGCCGCGGCAGCACGACTGCCCGTCAAGGAGGTGCTGGCCACCTCGATCCCGGCGAACGCCGGAAAGCTTGCCACGCTGGCGATTGCCGATGGCGAATGTTTCGAGGAAGTGACGGCGCTGAAAAAATCCGTGCCCCACGGCACCGGCGATTTTCTGGCGGGGCTCTATTTGGCCCATCGCCTTGCCGCCGAACCGCAAGCGGCACTCCGCCGTTCCATCGCCACTCTCGACCGGGCCATCGCCATCAGCGCTGGTTCCACCGTCCTCGACATCGCCGGAGCCTTGCAGCCATGAGCATCGACCGCGCGACTATCGCCGATGCGGCGCGGCGCATCGCGCCTCATATCCGGCGGACGCCGGTCATCGACATCCGGTTCGGCGGCCTGACGAGGCCCGTCACGCTGAAGCTGGAACTGCTGCAACACTCCGGCAGTTTCAAGGCGCGCGGCGCTTTCAACAATCTGGTGGGCGGCACGATCCCGGCAGCCGGCGTCGCCGCCGCCTCGGGCGGCAATCATGGCGCGGCGGTAGCCTATGCGGCGCAAAGCCTGGGTGTGAAGGCACGCATCTTCGTGCCCGAGATCGCCTCGCCGGCCAAGGTCGCGCGCATCGCCTCCTATGGCGCCGTGATCGTCCAGAAAGGCGCCAACTATTATGAAGCGCTCGCCGGCTGCGAGGCCCACGTGGCTGCAACCGGCGCCCTCAATGTCCATGCCTATGACGCGGAGCCGACCCTGCAGGGCCAGGGCACCCTGGCCCGCGAACTGGAGGAGCAGGCGCCCGATCTCGACACGCTGCTGGTGGCGGTGGGCGGCGGCGGCCTGATCGGCGGCATCGCCGCCTGGTATGAAAGCCGCATCAAGGTCGTTGGTGTCGAGCCCCAAACCTGCAATGCTCTGTACGCGGCCCTCGCCGCCGGCCGGCCGGTCAAGGTGGCGCCTTCCGGCGTTGCCGTTGATTCCCTCGGCGCCAGTTTTGCCGGCTCGCTGATGTTTCCTATCGCCCAGCGCCATGTCGATCATGTGGCGCTGGTCGGCGACGACGATATCCGCGCCGCCCAACGCCATCTCTGGCAAAATTTACAGCTCGTCACCGAGCCGGGCGGCGCCGCCGCCTTCGCCGCCCTCCTCTCCGGCGCTTACAAGCCGGAGAGGGATGAGCGCATCGGAGTGCTGCTATGCGGCGCCAACACCTCGATGGAAGCCTTCGGCAAGCTGTTCGACTGACCTACCGCAAGCCGTTGCGATGGGCGATGGCTGCGGCCCGCGCCTTCTCGCGCGCCGCGTCGAGTTCGAGCCTGATCCGCCGCGCCTCGCGCGGATCGAATGCCGATACGGACGGAACCTTCCGCCTTTCGTTGAATTTCCGGGCGATCTCTTTCGCCATCTCGATCGAGGGAAAGAAGAGATCGGATTTGAGCGAGAACATGAGTCTCTCCTTCGCAAGACGCGAGGTTTGAGCTCGCGCGCGCCGATGAATCGGATGCAACGCGATCGAACGCGCGGCACCGGTGGTTTCAGTTGGGTATTTTGGAATGCGCCTGGGGCGCTGGGTATGCTATCCGCCGGGCCCGAGCCTCGGCGGCCCGGAGATCAGCAGCGCGAATAGTTCCTCATCATCATGGCTGTCTCCTTTGCGATTTCAGTAGCGGTGTCCATAGCAGCGATTCGCGCG
>JANMQL010000443.1:0-4485 GCA_031370475.1 Hyphomicrobiales bacterium
GGCCCGCCAGCCGCAGCCCGTCTTCGAGTGCAATTCACTGCGGCTGATGGCCTCGATCGCCCGGCGCGGCAGTTGCATCGCTTTCCAGACGCCGATCGGCATCGAGCAGGAACTCGAAGCCGGGACCCTTGTGTTCGTGCCGCTCACCGACCGCCGGCTCCCGGCCGACCGGCTGATGATCGTGCGCCGCCCCGGCCGCACCGGCAGGCTCGCCGCCGATGCCTTTCTGGCGCTCGCCAGGGAGCGCCTGCCGGCCGGAAAAGATGTGCGAAAATAGTGCACGGCCTGTAATATTTACTCTGCTTTTTAGAACGGCAGGATCGTGTTAATAAGACTCGCAAGCGGCCAAAAACAAGAACCGCGGCGATCGAGGGAAACGGGAAGCGACCATGGGCCGCCTGACCACGCATGTGCTTGATACCGCCAGCGGCAAACCCGCGGCGGGATTGAAGATCGAGCTCTATCTGCTCGATGGCGGCACCGTTCATCTCAAGACCGTCCACACCAATGCCGATGGCCGCGCCGACGGCCCGATCCTCGAAGGCGGCGCCTTCCTGCAGGGTCATTACGAGCTGCGCTTCCATGCCGGAGACTATCTGCGTGCCCAGGGCGTGACACTGCCCGAGCCCGCGTTCCTCGATATCATTCCGATCCGCTTCGGCATCGCCAATTCGAGCCAGCACTATCACGTGCCACTGCTGCTCTCGCCCTACAGTTATTCAACCTATCGCGGGAGTTGAGCCCGATGCCACGCCAGTCAATCCGTTTCCTCCGCCGCGGCCGGGTGGTCGAACTTAACTCCGCCCCTCCCATGCTGACCGTGCTCGACTATCTGCGCCTCGAGGAAAAATCCCGCGGCACCAAGGAAGGCTGCAACGAGGGCGACTGCGGTGCCTGCACCGTGGCGCTGGGCTCATTGCGGAATGGCCGCGTCGTCTATGAGCCGGTCAATGCCTGCATTTTGCTGATGGGCCAGCTCGACGGCAAGGAACTGGTGACGGTGGACGATCTCGGACAGGGCGGTGCGTTGCACCCCGTCCAGCAGGCCATGATCGAAAAGCACGGCTCGCAATGCGGCTTCTGCACGCCGGGTTTCGTGATGGCCCTGTTCACGCTTTATCATTCGGGCAAGCGCCCCACCCGCCAGGAAATCGTCGATCATATCGCCGGCAATCTCTGCCGCTGCACCGGCTATAGGCCGATTGTCGATGCCGGCCTCGACTCCTGCACCGGCAAGGCGGTCGATCGCTGGGCGCGGGAGGAAAAGCGCACCGCCGCGCAGCTCACCAGCCTCAATGACGGGTCCGATGCCTTTGTCGGCGACGATGCGAGCTTCGTGGCTGTCCCGGCAAGCGGCAACAGTCTCGCAAGCCTCGCCGCCCGCCACCCCGATGCGACAATTGTTGCCGGCGCCACCGACGTGGGCTTGTGGATCACCAAGCAGCTCCGCAACCTGCCGAAAATCATCCATGTCGGCGGCGTCAAGGAACTGCATGAAATTGCCGATACAAGCGACACGCTCTCTCTTGGCGCCGGTGTCACTTTCGCCGAGGCCGAACCCTATCTCGCCGCCATCGATCCGGATATCGGCGAGACGCTACGCCGCGTCGGTGCCAAGCAGGTGCGCGCTTCCGGAACGATCGGCGGCAACATCGCCAATGGCTCGCCCATCGGCGATACGCCGCCCATGCTGATTGCGCTTGGCGCCACGCTTCATCTCCGCCACGGCGAGACCCCACGGCAAATGCCGCTCGAACAGTTCTTCGTAACTTACGGCAAGCAGGACAGGAAGCCCGGCGAACTGGTCTGGAGCATCGATATCCCCAAGCTCAAAGCCAATGAGGTCTTCCGCAGCTATAAAATATCGAAGCGCTTCGACCAGGATATTTCCGCCGTCATGGCCGCCTTCAAGTTCACTGTGGAAGGCAAGCGTATCGCCGCCGCCCGCATCGCCTTCGGCGGCATGGCGGCGACGCCGATGCGGGCCGCGCGCACCGAAGCAGCACTTGCCGGCGCCGCTCTCGACAACGCCGCCTCCTGGGGCAATGCCATTCTGGCGCTGGCCGAGGATTACCGGCCGATCTCCGACATGCGGGCCTCCGCCGGCTACCGCATGGATGCGGCCCAGGCGCTGCTGCGCAAGGCGCTGATCGAGACGGCTGGAAAATCCAGCCGCGACACGCGCCTCGTGGGTTTACGCGGGGAGGCGGCCTGACATGGGCTTGACCCGGCGCAAATTCGAAACCGATGCGGTGGGCCTGTCGCTCGCCCATGACAGTGCCGCCCTGCATGTGCAGGGTACCGCCGCCTATATCGACGACATGCGCGAGCCCGAGGGCATGCTGCATGTCGTGCCGGGCTATGCAAAAGCGGGCGCGCGCGGCAAGATCAAGTCGATCGACCTCGACGCGGTGCGCAAATATCCCGGAGTGGTTCTGGTGCTGACCGCCAAGGACATTCCCGGAATCAACGATTGCAGCCCGTCGATCGGCGGCGATCCCATTCTCGCCGGCGGTGAGATCGAATTCCACGGCCAGGTGGTCTTCGCCGTGGCCGCCGAGACCCGCGATGCGGCGCGGCGCGCCGCGCGCCTTGCCCGGATCGAGATCGCCGCCGAGAAACCGGCGGTGAGTGTCGACGACGCTCTGGCCATGAAGACCAAGGACGTGCTGCCGCCCTACGAATTCAAGCGCCGCGATGTGGCAAAGGCGCTGGCCGCCGCCACCAACCGCGTCGAAGAGAGTTTCCTGATCGGCGGCCAGGAGCATTTCTATCTCGAAGGCCAGGTGGGCATGGCGAGCCCCGACGAGCACGGCGGCATGATCGTCCATTCCTCGACCCAGCACCCGACCGAAGTGCAGCATTTGATCGCCAGAATGCTGGAGGTCGCCGATGCGCTGGTCACCTGCGAATGCCGCCGCATGGGCGGCGCCTTCGGCGGCAAGGAAAGCCAGGCGGCGCAATGGGCGGCGCTTGCGGCCTTGACGGCGCGCCACACCGGCCGCCCCGCCAAGTGCCGGCTCGACCGCGACGAAGACATGATGATGACCGGCAAGCGTCACGATTTTCGTGTCAATTACCAGGCGGGTTTCGACAAGACCGGCCGGCTCGGCGCCGTCGATGTCGAGTTCCTGTCGCGCTGCGGCTATTCGGCCGATCTCAGCGGCCCGATCAACGACCGCACCATGTTCCATGCCGACAATACCTATTTCTATCCGGCCACAAGCATCCGCACCCGCCGCCTCAAGACTCACACGGTATCCAACACGGCCTTCCGCGGCTTTGGCGGACCCCAGGGCATGCTGTTCGCCGAGCGCATGATGGACGCGATCGCCATCAAGCTCGGCCTCGATCCGCTCGATGTCAGGAAGCGCAACCTCTACGCCAAGGGCCGCGATCGAACGCCCTATGGCATGAAGATCGAGGACAACATCGCGCTCGAGGTGATCGAGCAGCTTGAAGCTTCCTCCGACTATCGCGCCCGCCGCGCCGCCGTGACGGCATTCAATGCCAGGAACACATTGCTCAAGAAGGGCCTGGCGCTCACCCCGGTCAAGTTCGGCATTTCCTTCACACTGACCCATCTCAACCAGGCCGGCGCCCTGGTGCATGTCTATACCGACGGCTCCGTGCATCTCAATCACGGCGGCACCGAAATGGGGCAGGGGCTTTATACCAAGGTAGCGCAAGTGGTCGCCGAGGAATTCGGCCTGTCGCCGGATCGCGTCCGTATCACCGCCACCACCACCGCCAAGGTTCCCAACACCTCGGCCACGGCGGCTTCCTCGGGCGCCGATCTCAACGGCATGGCGGCCAAGGCGGCGGCGGGCACCATTAAGTCACGGCTCGTGGCCTTCGCGGCCAAGAATTGGAAAGTGCCCAAGTCGCGCATCCGCTTCGAGCGCGGCCAGGTCATTATCGGCAACCAGAGCATTAGCTTCGGCGAGTTGGCGAAGAAGGCGCACCAGGCGCGCATCTCGCTTTCTTCGACTGGATACTACGCGACGCCGAAAGTGGCCTGGGACCGAGCCAAGGCCAAGGGCCGCCCATTCTTTTATTTCGCCTATGGCGCGGCCTGCGCCGAGGTGACGATCGACACGCTGACCGGCGAAATGCGCCTCGACCACGTCGATATTCTCCACGACGTCGGCCGCTCGCTCAATCCGGCCCTCGACATCGGCCAGATCGAAGGCGGTTTCGTCCAGGGCATGGGTTGGCTCACCACCGAGGAACTGGTCTTCGACGGTGACGGGCGGCTTCGCACCCATGCGCCTTCGACCTACAAGATTCCCTGTGCCTCCGACGTTCCCGCCGACTTCCGCGTCAAGCTTTATGAGTCGAAGGGCAACCGCGAGGAAACGATTTACCGTTCCAAGGCGGTGGGCGAGCCGCCCCTGATGCTTGGCATTTCCGTCTGGTCGGCGATCTTCAATGCCGTGGCGAATATCGCACCGGGGCGCATTCCGCCGCTTGACGTGCCGGCCA
>JANMQL010000445.1:0-1653 GCA_031370475.1 Hyphomicrobiales bacterium
GCTCACAAATCGAGCAGCATTCGCGCCGGGTCTTCGAGCGCGTCCTTCATCGCGACCAGCGAGAGCACCGCTTCGCGTCCATCGATCAGCCGGTGATCGTAGGACAGCGCGAGGTAATTGATCGGCCTGATGACGATCTGGCCGTTCTCCACCACCGGGCGTTCCTTCGTTGCATGCACGCCGAGAATCGCGGCCTGCGGCGGATTGATGAACGGCGTCGAGAGCATCGAGCCGAACACGCCGCCGTTGGAAATCGAAAACGTTCCGCCGGTCAGTTCCTCGATCGTCAGCTTGCCTTCACCGGCGCGCTTGCCGAAATCGGCGATGTTCTTTTCGATTTCGGCGAGCGACTTCTGGTCGGCGTCGCGGACGACCGGCACGACGAGGCCCTTGTCGGTGCCGACGGCGATGCCGAGATTGTAGTAATTCTTGTAGACGATGTCGGCGCCGTCGATCTCGCCGTTGACGGCGGGAATCTCCTTCAGCGCCTGCACGCACGCCTTCACGAAGAAGCCCATGAAGCCGAGTTTGACGCCGTGCTTCTTCTCGAAGAGATCGCGGTAGTCGGTGCGCAGCTTCATCACCGCGCTCATGTCGACCTCGTTGAAGGTCGTGAGCATGGCGGCAGTGTTCTGCGCCTCCTTGAGGCGGCGGGCGATCGTCTGGCGGAGCCGCGACATCGGCACGCGCTCCTCGCGCGCTGCCTGATCGGGCGGCGACGGCGCGCGCACAGCAACCGGTGCCGGCACGAGCATGGGCCTGGTCGCGGGCTGAGGCGGCGCGGCAACCGCGTCGCCCTTGGTGATGCGGCCATCCTTACCGGTGCCGGAAACCGCCGCCGGGCTGACGCCGCGCTCGGTCATGATTTTCTGCGCGGCGGGGGAGGTACCCTCAACCTTCGCGGCGGTCTTCGGCTTGGCTTCCTCGACCAGCTTGGCGGTGGCGGCCTTGAGGTCGGGCTTCGCTGCCGCGGCGGGAGCGGCCTTGGCCGGCACTGGAGTCACCTTCGCCCCGGCGCCGTTCGCCTCGATGGTTGCGAGGACCGCGCCGACGTTGACCACCGCGCCGTTCTTGACCTTGATTTCGGAGAGGATGCCGGCGGACGGCGCCGGCACCTCCAGCGTCACCTTGTCGGTCTCCAACTCGACCAGCGGCTCGTCGGCGGCGACCGTGTCGCCGACCTTCTTGAACCACAAGCCGACGGTTGCTTCCGTCACCGATTCGCCGAGGGTCGGAACCCGAATTTCGGTCGCCATGGACTATTCCCTGTTTCGCTATTCCGCGAAGGCCTCTTCGAGGAACGCATTGAGCTGTGCCACGTGCCTCGCCATCAGGCCGGTTGCCGTTGCCGCCGCCGCCGCGCGGCCCGCATAGCGCGGACGCTCGGCCTTGCCGCCGACCTGGTTCAGCACCCACTCGAGATAGGGCTCGACGAAGGTCCAGGCACCCATGTTCTTGGGCTCCTCCTGGCACCATACCACTTCCGCGTTGCGGAAGCGGGAGAGCTCGTTGATGAGCGCCTTCGCCGGGAACGGGTAGAGCTGCTCGACGCGCAGCAGATAGACGTCGCGCTGGCCGCGCTTTTCGCGCTCCTCGTAGAGGTCGTAGTAGACCTTGCCGGAGGAGAGCACGACGCGCCGGATCTTCTCGTCG
>JANMQL010000001.1:0-3596 GCA_031370475.1 Hyphomicrobiales bacterium
GTCCGAGCGTGCCGATAAAGCGCCTCGCATTTTCCGGCTCGTCCTTGTAGTCGATACCGTAAAGGCGGATGTCCCGGCGCTTGGCAAGCTCCATGAGCAGCGGATGCTCCTCGCGGCAGGGCACACACCAGGATGCCCAGACATTGACGACGGTAACGCTTCCGGTCTTGAGACTGGCGCTGTCGAAACCCGGCACGTCCAGACCTTCAAGCGCGGGAAGAGTGAAGCTGGGAACCTCCTTGCCGATAAGGGCCGAGGGAATTTCCGAAGGATCGCCGTAGAGGCCGCGCCAGAACAATACCGCCAGTGCTGCGAAGGCGAGGGCGGGGATGATGGCGAGCCGCGGATTCCGGGGCGGTGTTTTTTCCGGCTCGTTCACGGAACATCCTTTTTACGGTGGCTGTCGAGTGCTTCCGCCTCGGCCCGCAGCTTTCGGTCGCGCATCAGGATGAATGCGGCAAGTCCGATGAGAACCAGCGCTGAAATTCCATAGGCGGCGGCGACGAATCCGGTGTGCGGGGCGGTCAAGTCCATCACCGGTCTCCGATGCGGGCGATGCGCAACTGCCGGATCTTGCGGGCCGCGATCTCGCTCCTCATGGCGACGAGATGAAGTGCCAGGTACAGCAGCGTGGCTGCAAGCCCCATGACCAACAACGGCCACAGGATGGAAATATGGATGGTGGGCCCGCCGAGGCGGAATACACTGGCCGGCTGATGCAACGAATTCCACCAATCGACCGAGAACTTCACGATCGGGACATTGATGAAGCCGACCAGCGCCACGATGCGGGCGATCTGGGCGGCGCGGTGCGGCTCGTCGATCGCCTGCCAGATCGCCATGTAACCGAGATAGAGCAACAGCAGCACGAACATCGAGGTGAGCCTCGCATCCCACACCCACCAGGCGCCCCACATGGGCTTGCCCCACAGGGACCCGGTGGCGAGGGCAAGAAAGCAGAAGGCGGCGCCGATGGGGGCGGCAGACTTCGCCGCCACATCGGCCAGAGGATGACGGAAGACAATGGCCACGGCGCTGGCGCCCGCCATGACCGTATAGACGAAGAGCGCCATCCAGGCGGCCGGTACATGCACGAACATGATTCGCATCGTCTCGCCCTGCTGATAGTCGGCCGGTGCCACAACGAGGCCGCCGTAAAGTCCGATTGCAAAAGCCAATGCCGTCGCCGCCCACAGCCAAGGCAGCGCGGCATTGGCGATCTTGAGGAAGCGGGCGGGGTTGGCAAGATATTGCATGACCGGTTCCTAGCCCGCATTCCTCATTTGAGATAGGACCTGAGTGCCGCAGCCGCGGCAATCGGCGCCAGCACCAGACTGGCGAGCGCCAGAGCCAAAAGTATAAGCAGCGAAGCTGTGGCAAGATCGGGGCCGCCGCCGGTGGCCGACATGCCGAAAATCAGCACCGGCACGTAGAGCGGCAGCACCAGTAGCGATACGAGAAGGCCCCCGCGCCTGAGACCCACGGTCACTGCCGCGCCGATGGCGGCAAGTAGCGACAGGCTCGCCGAGCCCAGCCCCATGGCGAGGAAGAGCGGCCATATCGCCTGCGGCTCGAGATTGATGAGAAAGCCGAGGAGTGGCGCGGCGACGGCGAGGGGCAGGCTGGCGGTCAGCCAATGGGCGATGGCCTTGGCGAGGGCCGTGAGCTCGAGCGGCAAGGGCGCCAGGGCGAGAATATCCAGGGAGCCGTCCTCGTAATCCTGCTGAAAGATGCGGTCGGCCGAAAGCAGCACCGAGAGCAGCAGCGCGATCCACAGGGCGCCGGGAGCGATGTGCTGCAACAGCGCCTGATCGGGACCGAGGCCGAGCGGCAACAACACCACGACGGTCAAAAAGAAGCCGAGCGCCGTTCCCACGCCGCCACCCTGCCGGAGGCTCAAAGTCAGATCGCGGCGGATCAGGGCCCACATGGCGCTCATGACGCTTCTCCGAGATCGAGCTGGCGTTGGGCCCCGATGCCGAGCGGCACATGGGTGGCGGCGATGATGAGGCCGCCGGAATCGAGCTGCGCCTGCATCAGGCGGCAGAGCAGCAGGCGCGAATTCTTGTCGAGGCCGGTGGTTGGTTCGTCGAGCAGCCACAAGACGCGGGGCAGAAGCGCCACACGGGCCAATGCAAGCCGGCGTTTCTGCCCAGCGGAGAGAAGTGCCGCCGGATAGGAAGCGAGCCGCGCCAGATCGAGGGCGGCAAGGGCTCTTCCGGCATCGCCGCCACCCAAAACGCCGCGCCAGAATTCGAGATTCTCGGCCACCGTGAGGGCCGGCTTGATGGCATCCTGATGGGCCACATAATGGGCCTGCTGACCGATCGAAAGATCGGCGTGGCCGCCATTGAGAACGATCCAACCCTCCGCCGGATCGTTAAGCCCGGCGATGAGGCGAAGCAGCGAGGATTTCCCGGAGCCATTGGGGCCGGTGAGCAGAAGAAGCTCGCCCGCCGCCACCTTGAAGCCGAGATTCGCGAACACGGTGCGGCCACCGCGCTCGCATCGCAATCCATCGGCTTCAAGTTCCATGCTGGCCTGAGGTTCAGACCATATACTGGCCGCCATTGGCGGAAAGCGTCGAGCCGGTGATGAAGCCCGCCTCGTCGGCGGCGAGAAACACCACGCAGCGGGCGATCTCTTCCGGCTCGCCGAGGCGGCCCACCGGGATCAGCGGCAGGATGCGCTTCTCGAGCACGTCCTGGGGAACGGCGCGCACCATCTCGGTGCCGATATAGCCGGGGCAGATGGCGTTGACGGTAATGCCCTTGGCGGCGCCTTCCTGAGCGAGCGACTTGACGAAGCCGATCTCGCCCGCCTTGGCGGCGGCATAATTGGCCTGGCCCATCTGGCCCTTCTGGCCGTTGATCGAGGAGATGCAGACGATGCGGCCGAAACCCCGGTCGCGCATGCCGCTCCATAGGGGCTGGGTCATGTTGAACAGCGATGTCAGGTTGGTGCCGATCACCTCGTTCCACTGCTGCGCCGTCATCTTGTGGAACATGGCGTCGCGGGTGATGCCGGCATTGTTGACCAGCACCTCGACCGGACCCAGATCGGCCTCGATCTTCTTGAGGCCCACCGCACAGGCCTCATGGCTCGACACATCCCATTTGTAGACGGGAATGCCGGTCTCGGCCTTGAACTTGGCGGCGGCCTCGTCATTGCCGGCATAGGTGGCGGCAACCCTGTAGCCCGCCTGCTTCAGCGCCTTGGAAATCGCCGCACCTATGCCGCGGCTGCCACCGGTGACGACTGCAACACGTCCCATGATCTTCTCCCCTTCTCAGCGTTCGACGCACATGGCGATGCCCATGCCGCCGCCGATACACAGGGTGGCGAGACCCTTCCTGGAATTGCGCTTGCCCATTTCATGAAGCAGCGTGGTCAGCACCCGGGCTCCCGAGGCGCCGATCGGATGGCCGATGGCGATGGCGCCGCCGTTGACGTTGACGATGTCCGGGTTCCAGCCCATGTCCTTGTTGACCGCACAGGCTTGCGCCGCGAAGGCCTCATTGGCCTCGACCAGATCGAGGTCTTCGATCTTCCAGCCGGCCTTCTTCAGCGCTTCCCGCGAGGCCGGGATCGGGCCC
>JANMQL010000003.1:0-9788 GCA_031370475.1 Hyphomicrobiales bacterium
TGATGGCGCTGTCGGGCGTTGCCGGCGCCTATTGCGTCGTCGTTCTCGAATTGCCGTGGTTCATGGCCATCGCCGGCGCGCTGGGCACCGGCATGCTGGCCGGCTTCATCAACGGCCAGATCATCACCCGCACCCGCATTCCGGCCTTCATCGTCACCCTCGGCATGCTCGGTATCGCCCGCGGCGTCGCCCTCATCATCGCGCCCAATGGCGGCGCCATCTACGGTCTGCCCGAGGCCGTGGTGTTCCTCGGCCAGGGCCGCCCGCTCGGCATCCCCATGCCGGTCGTCATCCTCGTCGCCGCCGCCGCCGTCGTCCACTATCTTCTCGCCTTTTCGCGCTTCGGGCGGCACACGCTGGCCATGGGCGACAACGAAGCGGCGGCCCGCGCCACCGGCATTCCGGTCGAAGCCCTCAGGCGCAAACTCTACACGATTTCGGGTTTCATGGCGGGTCTCGCCGGCCTCATCTTCATGGCCCGCGTCAATGCCGGCGATCCGACCGCGGGCTATTCCTACGAGTTGACCGCCATCACCGCCGCCATCATCGGCGGCACCAGCCTGTTCGGCGGCAAGGGGTCGATCTTCGGCGCCATGGTCGGCGCCCTCATCATGGGCGTCTTGCAGAACGGCCTCAATCTTCTGGCGGTGCAATCCTATTATCAGCAGATCGCCATCGGCTCCGTCCTGATCCTGGCGGTCTATATCGACCAGCTCCAGTCCGAGCGGGAGCGCAAGTCATGAGCCTGCTCGAGATCAGGGGCGTCACCAAGCGCTTCGGCGCGGTGCAGGTCTTGAACGGCGTCGATCTCACCATCGCGGCGGGCAGCGTCACCGGCCTGGTCGGCGACAACGGCGCCGGCAAATCGACGCTGATGAAGATCATCACCGGCCTCTATGCCGTCGACGACGGTACTGTTGCCTTTGACGGCCGGCCGATGAACGGCCTCACGCCCGGCGAGCGCCGCGCCCTCGGCATCGAGATGATCTATCAGGATCTGGCGCTGGCCAAGCAGCAGGATGTTTCCGCCAACATTTTCCTCGGCCGCGAGCCGGTCAAGACCCTGTTCGGCTTCCTGCCAGGCTTCGTCGACAAGGCGCGCATGGATATCGAGGCCCAGAAGATGATCGACCGTCTCGGCGCCCGCATTCCTTCGATCCATCGCCCGGTCGGCATGTTCTCCGGCGGCCAGCAGCAGACCGTCGCCATCGCCCGGGCGCTGACCTTCAATCCCAAGCTCGTCATCATGGACGAGCCCACCGCGGCGCTCGCCGTGCGCGAGGTCGAGAGCGTCTTGAAGCTGATCCGCCAGCTTCGCGACGAGGGCATCGCCGTCATTCTCATCAGCCACCGCCTCAACGACGTCTTCGAGGTGACCGACCGCATCGTCGTGCTGCGCCAGGGCCGCATCGAGGCCGATCTCACCACCAAGAAAACCCAGATGCGCGAGGTCGTCGGCTTCATCGTCGGCGCCCATTGATAACGGAGTTCCCGAACCATGACGTATTCGAAAATCCGCCTCGGCATGCATTCCAGCCTGTGGACGGCGAGTTGGACCCGCGAGGCGGCCGAGACGCTGATCCCGGAAGCCGCCAAATACGGCCTCGACGTCATCGAGATCGCGCTGCTGACACCCGAGCGCATTGACGTCGACCATTCCATGAAACTCTTTAAGCAACATGGCGTGGCGCCGTCCGGCTCGCTTTGCCTGGCGATGGAGGACAATGCCGCGCTATATCCCCAGCGCGCCGAGAAATTCCTGCTCCGCGCCCTCGACACGGCCCATGCGCTGGGCTGCGATTTCCTCGGTGGCGTCACCTATTCGACGCTGGGCTGGCGCTCCGGAAAGGCGCCAACCGAAGCGGAACTCGCCAATATCGCCAAGGCCCTCAAGCCCGTCTCCCGCCGCGCCGCCGAATACCGCATGGTCCTCGGCATCGAGCCTTGCAACCGCTACTAAACCCATCTCCTCAACACCGCCAAGCAGTCCCTCGCCATGATCGAGCGCATCGGCGAGCCCAACGTCACCGTCCATCTCGACACCTATCACATGAACATCGAGGAGAAGGGCATCGGCAACGGCATCGTCGAAGCCGGCCGCCATTGCCGCTATATCCATCTCTCCGAGTCGGACCGCGGCGTGCCCGGCACCGGCACCGTCGATTGGGACGATTGCTTCGCGGCGCTGAAGAAATCCGGCTTCGCCGGCGATCTCGTGATCGAAAGCTTCGTCGAGCTGCCGCCCGAAATTGCCGCGGCACTTTCCGTGTGGCGGGCGGTCGCCAAGGACCGCTTTGAAGTGCTCGACAAAGGGCTGCCCTTCCTGCGCCAAAAGATGAAACAGCACGGGCTCTAAACCGGTGCCGCCCTTGCCACCGCCCGGGGCCGCCGCTACAAGGCGGCCCAATTCAATGCCAATCAGGGGAAATTCATGACCGTCGAACGCACCTTCTCGATCATCAAGCCGGACGCCACCAGGCGCAATCTGACCGGCGCCGTCAACGCCAAGATCGAGGCGGCGGGCCTGCGTATCGTCGCCCAGAAGCGGGTGAAGTGGAAGCTCGCCGATGCGAAAAAATTCTACGCCGTCCACAAGGCAAGGCCCTTCTTCAAGGATCTGGTCAAGTTCATGACCTCGGGCCCCATCGTCGTCCAGGTGCTGGAAGGCAATAATGCGGTGGCGAAATATCGCGATATCATGGGCGCCACCAATCCCGCCAATGCCGCCCCCGGCACCATCCGCAAGGACTTCGCCGAATCGATCGAAGCCAATTCCGTGCACGGCTCCGACAGTCCGGAGAACGCAAAAAAGGAAATCAAGCTCTGCTTCAAGGCCGGGGAAATCGTCGGCTGAATGACCCCCGCTTGTGAACCGCACCGCCCCGGCGCAGCGGCGGCATCCGCGCCACGCTGACACGCGGAGTTGATCGCATGGGCAAGAATCGTCTCGAAGCCTTCAGCGACGGCGTCCTCGCCATCATCATCACCATCATGGTGCTGGAGTTGAAGGTGCCGCACGGCGCCGGTCCGGAGGCGCTCGCCCGATTGTGGCCCGTGTTCCTTTCCTACGTGCTGAGCTTTGTCAATGTCGGCATCTACTGGAACAACCACCATCATCTCCTCCACACCGTCAAGCAGGTGAGCGGCGCCATCCTGTGGGCCAACTTGCACCTCTTGTTCTGGCTGTCGCTGTTTCCCTTCACCACCGGCTGGATGGGCGAAAATCAGTTCGCGGCCTGGCCGGTCGCGGTCTATGGCGCGGTCCTGCTCATGGCGGGGGGCGCCTATTCCATTCTGGTGCGTACCATCATCGCCGGGCATGGCCGCGACTCGGTTCTGGCCAAGGCGGTCGGCAGCGATTGGAAGGGCAAGATATCGCTCATAGCATACATCGCCGCCGTGGCGCTTGCCTTCGTCAACCCGTGGATTTCCTGCACGCTCTATGCGGGTGTCGCTCTACTGTGGCTCATCCCCGACAAGCGCATCGAACGCGCGCTGTCGGCCTGAGCGCCGCCATTTGCCCGGAATTCAGTAGCGAAATCGGATCGTTGCGACTTTGCCTGCGGCAATTCGTAATTCGTTTACGTGTTGCGCGTAGACTTATCAATTAGAAGTAGTCGGAGTCGTGCATGAGCAACCAAACTGGCATAGCCGCTCCGAGGCCCGCCTGATCTCCCAGGGGTCGTAAATTCCCCTCCGGCGGCGCCTTGGACGGCGAACTGGAGGTCTAATGTCTAACTTTCATCGTGTGTGTTTACCTGTCGCGGCCGCCGCCTTGGCGTTGGCCGCAGCCGCCCCCGCACAGGCCCAATCCGTGTGCGGCGACCGGGCTGAAATCATCAAGGTTCTGGGCAACAAGTACAAGGAAATGCCCACCGCCTTCGGCATCGCCGGAAAGCGCAATCTGGTCGAGCTTTACACTTCGACCACCGGTTCCTGGACCATGCTGATGACCGAGCCCAAGGGCACGACCTGCATCCTCGCCACCGGCCAGTCCTGGGAAGAAGTCCCGCCGAACCAGAAGCTGACGGGGCTCTAGAGCATGTTCCGCCAAAGTGCGCGCACTTTGGCGAAAAGAACATGCTCTAAGCATTGAATCTGGCGCGATTTCTTATCGGCGAAGTGATTCCACTTCGCCGGAAAACGCGCTAAGCCTTCAGCCGCAGATTTTCGGGATCCCAAGCGGACTCGAGGATGATCCGCGCCTCGCGGCGCTCGCCGAACACGAGGACGTCGAAGGCACTGCCTTGCGCCGAAAGCTTCGGGTCCACATAGGCAAAGGCTAGCGATTTCTTCACGGCGTGGCCGTAGCCGCCGCTCGTGGTCACTCCCACGACTTTCCCGCCGGCATAGACCGGCTCGTTGCCCATGCAATCGGAATCGGTATTGTCGACCTCGAGATAGACGAGCTTCATGCGCTGGCCCCGTTGCTGCCGCGTCAGGCTCGCCGCCCGGCCGATGAAATCCGCCTTGTCGAGGCGGATGAAGCGTTCCATCGAGGCCTCGAACATGTCGATCTCGGTGGTGAGTTCTCCGCCCCAGCCGCGATAGGCCTTCTCCATGCGCAAGCTGTTCATCGCATAGGTGCCGAACAGGCGGATGCCGTGCGCCGCCCCCGCCGCCATCAGCGCATCAAAGACCCTGGGCATTTCGGCCATCGGGCAATGAACTTCCCAGCCCAGTTCGCCCACATAATTGACGCGCAAGAGCCGCACCCCTGAAACGCCCGCGACGACAGCCTCTTTCGCCGTGAGCCAGCGGAACGCCGCATTGCCGAGATCGGTCTTGGTGCATTGCGCCAGAACTTCGCGCGCCTTCGGCCCCGCCAGAACCAGCACGCCATAAGCGTCGGTCACATCGGCAATCGTCACCCGCTCGCCCTCGCGCTTGCGCCATTCGAGCTGGTCCTTGTCGTGCAATTGCGCCACCGCCGCCGACAGCACGTAGAAATGTTCCGGCCCCAGCCGCGTCACCGTCAATTCCGACTCGATGAAGCCGTTGACGTTGAGCAGGTGCCCCAGAATGATGCCGCCGTCCTTGGCTGGAATCTTGTTGGCGCAGATGCGCTCCAGGAACCCATAGGCATCCTTGCCCTTGACCTCGTATTTCGAGAAGGTCGAAAGGTCCATGAGGCCCACGCCTTCGCGCACCGCAAGCGCCTCGCCGCGCACCGCCTCCCACCAATTGGAACGCCGGAAAGAGAAAGCTTCGCCCTTGCCGGTGGGATCGTACCAGCGCGCCCGCTCCCAGCCGAAGATTTGCGAGAACTGCGCGCCGTGCTGCTTCAGCCGCTCATGCAGTGACGATTTGCGCAGGCCCCGGCCCGTCTCGTGCTGCTCGGCCGGCTTGTAGCAGTAATACATATGATGATAGTCGGCCACCGAGACTTCCGCCGTATAGTCCTTGCTCGCCCAATCGCCGAAGCGGCGCGGATCGAATTCGCGCATGTTGATCTCGGCCTGGCCGTGCACCATCCATTGCGCCAGATATTTGCCGGCCCCGCCGCCCTGGCAGATGCCGATCGAGGCGCCGCAATGCATCCAGTAATTTTTCGGCCCCGGCGCCGGCCCGGAGAGATAAGTGCCGTCCGGCGTATGGGTGATGGCGCCGGAGACCACCGACTTGATTCCCGTCTGTCCAAACAGCGGCAGCCGCTCCGTCGCCCTCTCCAGCCATGGCATCAGCCGGTCGAGCTCGGGGGCGATCAACTCGCTCTCGAAATCCCAGGCCGGCGGTTGGCCGTCCCAGCACAGATGCGCGGTGGCCGTCTCATAGGGTCCCACCAGCACGCCATTCGTCTCCTCGCGCAAATAGGCATGCGCATAGGGATCGCGCACCACCGGCAGTTCCGCCGCCAGATCGATCAGTTCCTTCAGCGGCTCGGTGATCACATAGTGATGCAACATGTTGGCGATCGGCACATTGTGCCCGGTCCACGCCCCCACCACGTCGCAATAGGAACCGGCCGAATTGACAACGTGTTCACAGACGATGTCGCCCTTATCCGTCACTATTCGCCATTCGCCATTCGCCATTCGCTTGACGTCGGTCACCCGCGTGCGGCGGTAAATTTCCGCCCCCAGCTTGCGCGCCCCCGCCGCCATGGCGTTGGTGATGTCGGCCGGCGCCACATGCCCGTCATGCACGGTGCGGAACGCCGCCTTGACGCCGAAGGTCTCGAGATAGGGGTGATATTGCTTGATCTCGGACGGCCCGATGATCTCGCACTCGTAGCCGGCCAGCCGCGAGATGCCATGGACATATTTGAACCAGTTCACCTCTTCATCGGTGATTGCCAGTCGCAATCCGCCGCAGCCGTGCCATGACACCGCCTGGCCCGTGAGTTTCTCGAGATTGGCATAGAGCTCGGTGCCGTAGACATGCACCTTGGTCATGTTGAGCGAGCCGTTGAAATGCGGGCATTGTCCCGCCGCATGCCAGGTCGAGCCCGAAGTGAGTTCGCCCTTTTCGACGAGGGCGATGTCGCTCCAGCCCTCCAGCGCCAAATGATAGAGCAGCCCCACGCCCATCACGCCCCCGCCGACCACCACCACCCGCGCCTGCGATTTCATCGATCTTTCCCCGGTTTCCGCCGCAGCTTTTCCGCATCGCCGCGCCGCTGGCAAGATTGAATTTCGCCGCGCCGGGGTGAGCCCGGCTCACCGGCGTTACTCTTTAAAATCGATCGTCGATCAAGTCGCGGCATTCTGTTCGTGCTGCCGGATCGCCTGCCGCATATCCGCTATCCACTTGGGGTCCGTGTGAAGCCGCTCGCAGGCATCAAGCGCAAATTTGGCCTCCGCAAGTCGTCCCGCGTTCAGCATAAGTTTGGCGCAACGAAGCCATATTTGGGGATCGGAAGGTGCGAATTCGGCGGCTTTCGCGATTTCCGCGGCCGCCTCGAGCAGGAATCCGTTTCGTTCGAGCGCTAGGCTCAGCCCGTGGCGGAGCGCCGCCGAGGCCGGGTTGGCTGCCACCGCCTCGCGCATCGTGCGGAGCGCCTCTTGCGAGCGGTTTAGCGCCAGGAGATAGGTGCAGCTTTGAAACAGGGCCGCATGGTTGTCCGGCGCCAGTTCCAGGATTTCGCCGCACAGCGCCAGGGCCTCGTCGGTTTCGCCGGCCTTGTGATGCAGGCGCGCCGATTTCAGGAGCACGGGAATATGGCGCTGCGCCAGAACCGCGCCGGCATGCCAGGCCACGCGATCCGCGGCCGCTTGAACGGCATTGCGCAATCGCGCGGTCCACGCCGGGGCGTCGGCCGAAATGGCCCGCCAGAATGCCTCCTGTTCGGTCATCCGCGGCGGCACCTCGATCGTCAGGCTGTCCGGCCATGCCGTCTGGATCGAGACGGCGCGGGCGAAGTCCAGAAACCGCGGGCTCCAGCGCTGGGCGTCTCTCCAGATGGCCTTGAAATGCAGCACGGTCGCGGCCGGCTGATAGGCGAAAACCGCGCCTCCGCCGATGATGCGCTTCCAGAATTCCCAGTCGGCCGAATCCTTGACGTCTTCCGGCCAGAAGCCGTGGCGCTCGTAGCAGCCGCGCCGGTGGACCACGCAAGACGCGGGGATCGCGTTGTTTTGCTGCAGGAAGTAGGATCTGTGACTTTCCACCCCGATGTCGAAGGACAGCGGATAGACGATCCCCTCCGGCGACACCCAGAGCGGCCGGCTGTAACACCAGTCGGCGGAGTCCCGCTCCAGCGTGTCGCCCAGCAATTGCAAATGGTCGTGCAACAGGAGATCGTCATGGGCCGCGAAGGCGATGAATTCGCCGCGTGCCTCGCGCATGGCGCGGTTGCGGTTGGCATAGCCGTAGCCGGGTCCCTTGGGAAAATCGAACCAGCGGATGCGGGCGTCGCCGCATGAAGCGACAACACGCTCGGTGCCATCGGTGCAACCGTCGCCAACAATCAACAGTTCGAAATCGGATTCCGTCTGGGCCAGCACCGAACGGATCGCGTAGCCGATGACGTCGGCGCGATTGTGGGTCGGCATGATGACGCTGAATCGCGGCGGCGGCACGTTTCACCAGCCCTTGGCGCCCTTGAAATCATAGGGGACGAGCGGTGTGTCGATCGGCAGCCGGTACTTGTCGGGTGATGCGTAATCGTACTGGATCGTCGGGAAATTGATGATAATCACCTCGCTGCCGCCGATATTGTGGTCGGCATGCCAGACATTGCGCGGGATGTTCATCAGGCGCCGGTTGTCCGCCGTGAGAACCACGGCGCTGATTTCACCGTAGGTCGGGGACTCCGGCCGCACATCGTAGAGCACGACCTTCATCTCGCCGCTGAGGACGAAGTAGCGGTCCTCATGCAGCTTGTGCAATCCCCAGCCCTTGACGTAGCCGGGGCGGATGGTGAAGCAATAGCAGAAAACCAGCGGATCGGGATGCCAGTTCTTGCGCGGATCGAAAACCTCGAAGACACTGCCGCGATCGTCGCGATGCGTTGGAACGTCGTAAAAGGTGACGCCGTCGGCAAGCCGGGCCAGCGGCACGCCGCCGGGGCTGACCGTGGCCTTGTCCCTGATGGCGCTGCTGAGCGTCAGGTTCAGCAAGTCGCGCTCCGGCAACCGCCGAAAGCTCTCGGTATTCATTCGCCGCCCCCGGAGTTGAAGTTGATTTGAATGTCCGAATTCAGCTTGGTCGCGCCGCGGCGGCCGGTCCCTCGTGTCTGCGCACCTCGAATAGCACGAGAGCCGCCGCCACTGCAACGTTCAAGGACTCGACCGCGCCGCGCATCGGAATGCCGACCAGCACCGGACAGGCCGCCGCCAGATCGTCCGACAATCCGCTTGCCTCGCTGCCCATCGCCAGCAGGGTGGGGGAAGCGTAGCGCCGCCGGTAATCTTCCGTGGCCTGAACATGCGTGCCGGCCACCTCGCCCGGCCAGCCCCTGCACAGCTCGATCAGCGTTGGCGTGTCCATCCTGAGCAGCGGCACGCCGAAAATGGAGCCCATGGTGGCGCGCACGCAGTCCGTCGCCCACGGATCGCAGGATTGGCCGGCCAGGATCACGCCACTCGCCGCCACCGCATCGGCGGTGCGGATGATGGTCCCGAGATTGCCGGGATCGCGCAGGTTCTCGAGCGCCAGCCAGAGTCCCCGCGGTTCGGCCTTGGCAAGCCAGCGCTGCTTGAAGACGCCGATCGCCGAGGGCGCATTCTTCTGCGCTGTGAGAGATGCGATCACCTTGTCGTTGACGACGATTCGCTGGGCAGTCCCCCACGACTCCATATGCCCCGTCGATACGAGATAATCCGGCTGCCAGCCTTCGGCCCGCGCCCGCGCCAGAACCTTTTCACCTTCCGCCACGAACAGGCCCGCCTGCTGCCGGTATTTCTTCTCGGCAAGCGAGCGGATCAGCTTGATCGTCGGATTTTGCAGGGAGGTAATCACCGTCTTCACCTTGTTCTCTCCATGGCCGCTCCCCCATTTGTCATTGCCGGGCTTGTCCCGGCAACCCATTTCGCATCGAGGAGAGAGGGGAGGGGTCGTAAAGGGGAGGGGGATATGACTCGCCCCCCAAATCGCCTATCCTCGCCCCCATGAACATCCGCCCCAATATCGCCACCGGCATTTCCGTCTGCCCGCATGATTGCCCCTCGGCCTGCGCCCTGGAAGTGGAACTCCTCGATGCCCGCACCATCGGCCGGGTCAGGGGTGCCAAGGAAAACTCCTATACGCTGGGCATCATCTGCGAGAAGGTCGGCCGCTATGCCGAGCGCATCCATCATCCCGATCGCCTGCTGCGCCCCTTGAAGCGCAAAGGCCCCAAGGGCGAG
>JANMQL010000154.1:0-12001 GCA_031370475.1 Hyphomicrobiales bacterium
ACTTCGAACTCAACGTGTACAATCCGGTGATGGCCTATAATTTCCTGCAATCGGTGCGGCTGATGGCCGATGCGGCGATGAGCTTCACCGACCATTGCGTGGCGGGCATCGAGGCGCGCGAGGACAACATCAAGGCGGCACTGGGGCGCTCGCTGATGCTGGTGACGGCGTTGGCCCCCAAATACGGCTACGACCGAGCCGCCAAAATTGCCAAGACCGCCCACAAGAACGGCACGACACTGCGCGAAGAGGCGATCAAGGACGGCATTCCAGCGGCGGATTTCGACGCCATCGTCAGGCCCATTGACATGATCGGACCCAAATGATGGCCGAGATCGTCAATCTCCGGCTGGCCCGCAAGCGCAAGGCGGAAGCCGAAAAGCAGACGCAAGCCGAACGCAACCGCGCCGAATTCGGCCGCTCGAAGCGGGAGCGCAAAGAGACCGAAGCCGAACGCGCCCGCGACGCCAAGGAGCTCGACGGCCACAAGCTGGACGACTGATGCCGGGGGACCTGAAGCGCTCGCTGACCGTCGCCGGGCACCGCACCTCGCTATCGCTCGAACCGGAATTCTGGACCGCTCTGCAGGCGGCGGCAAAGCAGCGGCAGAAGCCGCTGGCGGCGCTCGTCGCCGAAATCGACAAGACCCGCGGCAACCGCAACCTGTCCAGCGCCATCCGCGTCTGGCTGCTGAAAACGCTGAAGCAGTAGCGCTATTTCCGAAGTAACTCCTTGGGCGCTGGCGGAACCAGGATGACCGGAACCTGGATCTTCGCGTCGGGCACGGGTTGCAACAATTGCCGTGCCAGGCGTGCCAGGCGCCGGTGCATACGAAGTTCCCGCATCCGCCGCGCCATCTCGGCGCGGTTCATCTTGACATACTCGGCGGTGAGCCGGATCGCCTCAAGCCGCGCAAGTTCGGCCTGCTGCTGCCGCATGAGCTCATGCATTTTCAATTCGCGCTGCCGCCGGTACATTTCGTCGCGCTGGGCGTAATAGGCTTGCAGCCGCGCCTCGTCTTCCTGCCGCGCTTTTTCTTCTTCCGCCGCCAGGCGCAACTGTTCCCGCTGTATGCGTTCCAGCTCATCCACGCCCCGCTGCAGGATCTCGAAACCCAAGGCGGCGGTGAGCGCGGCATTGTCCTCGCTGCGCGCCAGTTCCGATGGCGCGCCGGCATAGGCGATTTCCATGGCCGGCAGATTTTCCTTGGCCTTGAGGCTTAGGATGATGGAGGTGTCGATCTTGCCTTCCGCCACTTCGGCCACCGTCTTCACGATGGCATCGGCGTCCTTGCTGGCGATGCGGAACGGCAGGAAGGCGGCAACGCCGTTGTCGACGGTAAGGGATCCGGCAATATCGCCGGCCGCCAGTTCACCGCCGCCGGAGAGGCCGGCGAAGGCGGCATTGAGCCCCGCTGCGTCCTGCGCATCGGCGATGAGGCGTGTGAAGGTTTCCGGCGAAATGTTCAGCAGGCGCAAATCCTTGAGGGAATAGGAGCCCGATCCCTTGATTGCCGCCAATGCGCCGCCGGGACTGCGGCCTTGCGTCTCGAAAGCCAATTCGATGGAACCCTCGCCGCTGGCGACCGGCGCGCCGCCGGCCAGCCGCAACTGCCGGGCGAGATCGATCGGCAGCACGATCTTGCCGTTGAGTTTACGGCTGCCGCCGTCGGGACGCGAGGCCAGTTCGATTGCCGTCTTGCGCCCCTCCGCATCCTTGCCGAATACCGCCATGCGGATTTCGTCCGGCGTCGCGGTGATGCCGATCTGCACGTCGGAAGCATCGATTCCTTCTTCCAACCGGAGCGACTTGGGCGCGATCCATATTTCGCCGGTGAGCCCGAGCGGCGAACCCGCCGCGAAGGCCGTATCGATTTCCGGCGCCCGGCCGGACCAGGGGAATAACGTCGCCGCCAGCACGTCGACGATTGCCAAGTCTCCGGTTTCGAGATTGCCGGTGATCTTGCCGTCACGGCTCAATGCCAGATTGCCGGCCAGCCGCGACGCGCCGGCCCGGCCATCGATCGCCGCGGAAATACTTTCACCGCCATAGCTTTCGATCTCGGCATCGAGCACCAAGATTCCGGATGGCCTATTGGCCGCGGGCAATCCAGTCGCCGCCACAAGCAGCGACATGTCGGTGCTGCGCGCCGAGGCCTTGCCGTCGAGCGTCCGGCGATCGTCACCGACACCGATACGGCCGTCGAAATCGAAGCGGGTACCATAGAGTTGCGCCTGAATTCCAGCCTTGAAGCCCTGTTTCATATTGCCATCCGCCGTCACCACCATTCTGCCGGGCGAGACATCGGCGGCCGCCGGCGAAAACCCCAGCAACCGCACTATGGCCGCGCTGGTGGGACTTTCGAGTTCGGCCGTGCCGGCAAAATCGCGGCCGTTCTGCAGCGTTCCGGCGACCGCAACGTCGAGATCGCCGGCCTTGCCCTTCAAGGCGATGGAGGCCAGGGGATCGGCTTCTCCCGGCCGTATCGTAAACTCACCTTTGATGTTCGTATTACCCAGCCCCGTCGCCCAGGCGGGGTCGCGGTCGCCGGGCATCAGTCCCAGCAGGCGCAGCAGGCCGCGCGGATCTTCCGCCTTGACGTAGATGCCGATCTTACCGTCGGGGCCCCGACCGGAATCGAGGATAAGGCCGCTCGCCTCCAGCCTGGCGCCTTCGACCGACGCGATCTCCAGGGTTTTGAGGTCGAGCCCGGTGGCGCCGGAGGCGAGATCGATCGCCACATCCTTGGCCTCGACGCCATTGAGGCGCAGCAATCCGGTCTGCACCGTCAAGCGCAGATCGTTGGCATCCTTGAACGGCAGCAACATGGCGATGAGTCCGGCGAACCCGCTGGCATCGCCCGGCGACACCGCAGCGACGCCCCCAGGCGCGAAATTGTCGATATCGATCTGGTCCGCGTCGATCCGCAAATCGCTGGCGATGCGGCCGCCGGTTTCGCGGCTGAATTCGCCTTTTCCGGCAACCCCGTCGATTTCATACTGGATCTTGGCGAAGCCCACTCGGTTGCGCGTGAGGCTGATCTCGGTCTGCAGTTTCAGGCGGCCGCGGCTGCCGGTCCAGTATTTGGCGACCGCCTCCTTGCCCTCGGGCCAGGCCCACAGGGAGAATTGCCGCAGGTCGTTGGATTCGAAGGCCAGATTGCCGGCCAATTCGGCTCCCGACTTGCCCGGAAAGAACACGCCTTCGAAACGCGCCCGCGAGCGGCCGGGCAGCGAGGCCGAGAGTTCCCGCACCCGGATCGCCTCGCGGTTGGCATCGAGCTTGAGCACCAGGTTTTCCAGACTTGCGCCGCCGGTCTCGAGGGCGGTGATCTTGAACGCCGTCTTGAGCGACACGGCCTCGGGCAACAGGGCAAGCAGGCTGTCGGCAACCGCAAGCCCACCCCTCTCGCGCAGCAGCCGCCGTGCCTCCGCGCCGGCGTATTGGTCGAGATCGATTTTGGAAGCGGATAGCTCGGCTTCCGCCGCCATCGCCGTGCCGAGGGTGAGCCTGGCGTTGCCGCTCACCAGAGTTCCGCCACTTGCGGAATCGCGCGGTGCAATCTCAATGGCATCGAACGCAATATGGTCGAAATCGGCCACAACTTTCGACCTGAACACCAGCGGGCGGATGCGGCCTTCGGCGTCTTCCTTGCCTTCCGGATCGGCGGCGGGTTCGATTTGCATCGTGCCGGCGATCTTCTCCCCGTCATTGGCGCCGTCGAAATTGTAGACGAGGCCGGAATTGTCGCCGGGGGCAATGTGGAAACCGAAACGCAAGGCCTCGCCCGTCTTCCACGCCCCGGTATTGATGCCGATTTCGAGAGGCCGGCCGCGATAGCTGACCGAGGCGCGCAGGCGCCAGGGGCCGGCAATGCCGGGGGCGGCCAGCGAGGCATTGAGGTTTTCAAGCCGGGCCTCGCCGCCGCGGCGACGGTCGATCAATCGCAGCACACCGTCGCTCAGGGTAATGCGGTCGAGCTTGACGCGGTCGAGAAGTCTGTTTTTGGCAAGATCGCCGGCCGGCGCGAAGTTCCAGTTGCCCTGCCCCTCGGCCCGCCGTTCCAGGGTAATGACGGGTTTTTCGATGTCGATGCTCTCGACCTGGATATCGCCGTTGAACAGGCCGGCCAGCGACATGCGCGCCACGATGCGTTCGGCGGTGGCGAATTCGGCCTCTTCGAGGCCCGGCGGATTGGCCAGATGCACATCCTCGGCGGCAAGCCTTGGCCACGGGAACAGGCGCACCGAAATGGGCCCGCCGATGGTGACGGCGCGGCCGGTGAGCTTGCGGCCATAATCCTCAAGCCCGGCGCGATAGGCGTTGAGGTCCATGATGAAGGGCGCCAATAGCGCCGCCGCCACGGCCAGCACCAAGAGTACCCCGATATAGAGAACAGGCGATTTCCAAACAGGCATGGGCCGTCACAATATTCCGCCAGGCTGCAAGAGCAAGGCTTTGCGTCAATCAGATGGCGGCGTTCTTGCCCGGGTTCATAATGTTGAGAGGATCGAGGGCCCGCTTGACGGACCGCATGAAGGCCAGCGCCGGCCCGTGCTCGCGCTCCAAATAGGCGACCTTGCCCGCGCCGATGCCATGCTCGCCGGTCGAAGTGCCATCCATGGCGATGGCCCGTTCGATCAGCCGGTCATAGACCTTCTTGACCCGGGCGACTTCGTCCGGGTTGGCGCGGTCGCAATAGAGCACCACATGGAAATTGCCGTCGCCGACATGGCCGACGATCGGGCCATAGAGCCCGTTCCGGGCCAAATCCTTCTGGGTCTCGGCGACGCATTCGGCCAACCGCGAGATCGGCACGCAGACATCGGTGGCAAAGGCCTCCTTGCCGGGCATCAGCGCCTTGGTGGCCCAGAAGGCATCGTGCCGCGCCTGCCAGAGTTTCTGGCGCTCCTCCTCCTTGGCGGCGGAGACGAAAGGGCCGCCACCGAGCTCGCCGGCGATGGCGGCGAATGTCTCGGCCTGCTCCTTGGTCGAGGCTTCGCTGCCATGGAATTCGAGAAACAACGTCGGCGCCACCTTGAGATCGATCTTCGAATAGGCGTTGAAGGCCTTGACGTGTTCTTCATCGACGAGCTCGATGCGCGCCACCGGCAGGCCCATCTGGATGGCCTGGATGGTGGCCTGGCAACAGGCCTCGACGCTGGGAAATGGACAGACACCGGCGACGATCGATTCAGGAATGCCATAAAGCCTGAGCCCCACTTCGGTGATGATGCCGAGCGTGCCCTCCGAGCCGACCATGAGCCGGGTGAGATCGTAGCCGGCCGAGGATTTCCGGGCCCGCGAGCCGGTGCGGATGACTTCGCCATTGGCCATCACCGCGGTGACGTTGAGCACATTCTCGCGCATGGTGCCGTAGCGCACCGCATTGGTGCCGGACGCCCGCGTCGCCGCCATGCCGCCGAGGCTTGCGTCCGCCCCGGGATCGATGGGGAAAAACAGGCCCCTGTCGCGCAGATGGATGTTGAGCGTCTTCCGCGTCACCCCGGCTTCAACCCGGCAATCGAGATCGTCGGCATTGACCGCGAGAATCCGGTTCATCTGCGACAGATCGACCGAAATGCCGCCGAAGGGCGCGGAGAAATGGCCCTCGAGCGAGGTTCCGGTGCCATAGGCGATCACCGGCATAAGATACTTGCCGCAGATGCGCACGATCTTTTGCACTTCCGCCGTCTCGCGCACGAAGGCGACGGCATCGGGAGGGGCTCCCGGATTCCACGTCTGGTCCTTGCCGTGGCTCTCGCGCACCGCCGGGGCCGTCGTGAGCCTTTCGCCGAGAAAATCGCGGATTTCGGCGACGGCCTGCGTTGTGCTGTTCTTGCGATCCGGTGTAGTCATGGCCGGAAACTAGCAGGAACGGAGAATTTTGGTATGGGGTTTGCGGCGCCCTTCGTGGGCAAGGTCCAGAGGGTCGAGGACCAGTGGATCGACTACAACGGCCATTTCAACATGGCCTATTACAATGTGATCTTCGACCGGGCCGGCGACGAGGCCTTCGCGCTGGTCGGCCTCGGCCCCGATTATGTGAAGGCCGCCAATTGTTCGTTCTTCACGCTTGAGGCCCATGTCACCTATGTGCGCGAGTTGCATGCCGGCGATAGCGTGCGCATCGCCACGCAGTTCCTCGATTACGACGCCAAGCGCGTCCATTACGTGCAGCAGATGTTCCATGCCGCGGAGGATTGGCTCTCCTGCGTGACCGAGAACATCGTCATGCATGTCGACATGGCGGCGACGAAATCCGCACCCTTTCCCACCGCCATACTCGGCAAGATCGCGGCCATGTGCGAGGCTCACAAGCATTTGCCGGTGCCGCCGCAGGTCGGACACAGAATCGGAATTCCAAGAAAATAGCCGTGCGTCGCATGTTCGATTGCCGGGATTTAATCTATGCCTGCCGCGATTTTACTTGCATAACGCTTGTAGAGTGATACCTGCCCGCCCAATTCGCATCACCGGAGGTTTTCTTGCAGCAAATGCGCCGGCTCACGGCCCCTCTTATCGCTACGCCACTGTTTCTGTTCGCAGCCTTGGCCATCTGGCTCCAGTTGCGCAGCTCCTTGCCATTTTCGGGAAATGGGCCGGTGGAATTTGCGGAAACTTCGCTCGACTGGCTGCTGACCCTGATCGTGACTATGGTGACGGCCGTCAAGTGGAACAGCGAGAGCAAAATCCCGCTCCAATGGTTGTTCCTGACGATTGCCGGCTGGGCCTGGCTTGCCGCCGATCTGACGCTACTTAACGACGGGCACCTGCCCAAGATCGTTCCGGACGACACGGTAACGCTGGCAGCCCTGGCTTTGACCATCTTGGTCGTGCTTCCGGCACTTGCCGGCAAGCGGCTGCTATCATCGTCGAAATTCCTGTTCGGATTGGGCCTCGTGCTGCAGAGTGTCGCATTCGTGGCCGATCTCGGCGACGGATCGACCTTCCAGTTCCCCGGCGCCGGCGACCTTCTGATGTCGGCCCTCGACAGGAGTTTTCAGACTCTTGGCCTGGCGGCCTATGTGGGTGGCCTCATTCTGATTGCCGTGCCGCTGCTGTTTGCAAACCCCGGCGCGGCCGGGCGGCGGCTTTGGCAGTTTCTGCACTCCACTCCCGGGAGAATGGCGGCGATCGTCTGGGAAGAAATCGGTTTTGGCATCTGGCGATTGCGCCACCCCGGCGCGCCCTTTGCCGACTATTATGCCTACAATATCCAGCGCAAGCTCGATCAGGGCACCCCGCATCGCACCCTTGGGCAGCATGCATGGTCATCTGCGGCTGCCACCTTCAACCAGGGCGATCGCGTCGAGCGGTTCGCCAGCGAAGGCGTGCAGACCTTCAATGACATTGTCGCATTGCGTCCCCGATCGGGCGGCTCTGTCGTCGACTACGGTTGCGGCAGCTTGCGCATCGGACAGCATTTCATCAAGCTGCTGGAACCTGGCGAATACTGGGGCTTCGATATCACCGACCGGTTTTTCAACGATGGCCTTGCCATGTTGCCGAAGGACCTGCTTGCCGCGAAAACTCCCAAGCTTCACGTGATCGGCAAGGAGTCGCTGGCCTCGGCCGCCGCCGCGAAACCGGGACTCGTCTATTCCGTCGCCGTCATGAAGCATGTACCGCGCGAGGAACTGGACGCCTACTGGAGCAACATCCTCGGTTTGTTGCAGCCCCACTCGGTGGCCGTCGTCTACTTCGACGTGGCAGGCAAGGAGACGCGCACCGCCGCCATGAACTGGGCTTACACCGAAGCGCAGGTGCGCGGTCTCATCGGGCGGATCAAACCCGGCATGCCGGTTCGCTTCGAAATCTTGGGTGCGGCAAGCAGCTTTGCCGGAATTCCATTCCGCCAAGCGCGGGTGATAACCGGCTCGTAATTTGGTCGTGCCGGCGCCCCCCAAAACCGTCATCTTCGCGCAACATTGTCGGCGCATTCGTCTTCCAAATTGACCCGTAAGACGATCAACGAAGGAGGCGGAAAATGACGAACCACGGCTACGACCGGTTCGCGGATGCGCTGGTCTTCGTCCATGGCTCCCGGGCCGAGGCGGAAGCGGCGTTGCACGCGGCGATTTGCGAGAAGTCGGGCGACGAGAATACGGCGGAAACCTGGCGAAATGTCCAGGAGGCGGTACGCAAGTTGAGGCCGAAACTCGCCGCGTGACCCAGGCCGGCGGACTTGACATGCGCTGCACATGAAGTCATGTTGGGCACATGAACAAACATATCCAGATCCGCAATGTTCCGGAGCCGCTGCATCGCCGCCTGAAACTCAAGGCGATGCGGCAGGGAACGACGCTGTCGGATTATTTGCGTTCGGAAATGGAGCGCATCGCCAAGCTGCCCACCTTGCGGGAGTGGTCCGAGATGGTGAGCAAGCAGGAACCGCTTAAGATTTCCCGGGAGGAAGCGGTCGAGGCGATCCATGCCGGCCGCGACGAACATGACGCGAAAATCGAGCGGTCGACGACCCGGCGGCGGAAGTGATCGTCATCGACTGTTCGGCTCTCCTGGCTCTTCTTCTCGATCCCCAAGGCAATGCGTCCATCGCTGCGGTAATCGAGGGTGCGGAGAGCCTTGTGGCTCCCGATTTGATCGACGTCGAGATGATGAGCGCGTTGCGGCGGCTGGAGAACTTCCGGCGCATTTCACCGCTGGTTGCGGATCGTGCCGTCGATCAATATCTCTTGCTTCAAATCGAACGATTTCCGGCGCACGAACTCGTCCCCAGCATCTGGAAGCTCCGCAAGAACTTCAGCGCCTATGATGCGGCCTATGTTGCCCTGGCACGAAGCCTGAAAGCGCCATTTCTGACAGGCGACCGCAGGCTTCAGCGTGCCGTCGCGGAATTCACCAATATCGCCCTGATTTGACGCGATACACTTGCTATATAGGGCCCTGAGGATTCGCAAAACCCGATGCCCACAAAACCGATCGATATCGGCGATTTCGACGACGACGCGGCGCCCCCGCCCATAAAGCCGGGGAGCCTGTCGGCGCGCGCCATGGCCAATGCCGAGGCGCCCTATCTCAAGGGATTGAACCCGGAGCAGCGCGCCGCGGTGGAAACCACCGACGGCCCCCTCCTGGTTCTGGCCGGCGCCGGCACCGGCAAGACAAGGGTTTTGACCACCAGGCTGGCCCATATCCTCGCCTCCTCCAAGGCCTGGCCCAGCCAGATTCTCGCCGTCACCTTCACCAACAAGGCGGCCCGCGAGATGAAAGAACGGATCGGCGCCCTGATCGGCGGCGTGGTCGAGGGCATGACATGGCTCGGCACCTTCCACGCCATCGGCGTCAAGATATTGCGCCGCCATGCCGAACTGGCCGGCCTCAAATCCGGCTTCTCGATCCTCGACACCGACGACCAGATCAGGCTGCTGAAACAGCTACTCCAGGCCCATGACATCGACGAGAAGCGCTGGCCGGCCCGCCAGCTCGCAGCCATGATCGACGGCTGGAAGAATCGCGGCCTGACGCCCGAGCGCGTGCCGGCCGGCGAGGCCCATGGCTTCGCCAACAACATGGGCGGCAAGCTCTACGGCGAATATCAGAGCCGCCTCAAAGTGGTGAATGCCGCCGATTTCGGCGACCTTCTGCTCGAAGTGCTGCGCATCTTCCAGGAGCACCCGGACGTGCTGAAGGAGTATCAGCGCCGCTTCAAATACATGCTGGTCGACGAATACCAGGATACCAATGTGGCGCAATATCTGTGGCTGAGACTCCTCGCCCAGGGCCACAAGAACATCTGTTGCGTCGGCGACGACGACCAGTCGATCTATGGCTGGCGGGGTGCTGAGGTCGACAACATCCTGCGCTTCGAGAAGGATTTTCCCGGCGCCAAGGTGATCCGCCTCGAGCGCAATTACCGCTCGACGCCGCATATTCTGGGGGCCGCCTCGGGCCTCATTGCCAAGAACGAAAGCCGCCTCGGCAAGACTTTGACGACCGACCGCGACGACGGCGAGCCCATCGCGGTGCGCTCCCACTGGGACGGCGACGAGGAAGCCCGCGCCATCGGCGACGACATCGAAAGCCTGCAGAGGAAGGGCGAGAAGCTTGACGACATGGCGATCCTGGTGCGCGCCTCCTTCCAGATGCGCGCCTTCGAGGACCGCTTCATAACTCTCGGCCTGCCCTACCGCGTGGTCGGCGGCCCCCGCTTCTTTGAGCGCGCCGAGGTGCGCGACGCGCTCGCCTATTTCAAGGTGACGGCTTCGCCCGATAACGATCTCGCCTTCGAGCGCATCGTCAATGTGCCCAAGCGCGGCATCGGCGATACCTCGGTCAAGCGCTTGCATGAATTCGCCCGCCGTCAGGGCGTCTCGCTCTACCGCGCGGCGGAAGCCCTGATCGCCACCGATGAATTGCCCAACAAGACCCGCACCGCGCTGCGCGTGCTGCTCGAAAGTTTCACCCGCTGGCGTGACAAGCTCGCCGGCCTTGCCCACACCGAACTTGCCGAAATCATCCTCGATGAGTCGGGCTACACCGAAATGTGGCAGAACGACAAAAGCCCCGAGGCGCAAGGGCGGCTCGAGAACCTCAAGGAGCTGGTCCGTTCCATGGGCGAGTTCGAGAACATGGCGGGCTTTCTCGAGCACATCGCCCTGGTCATGGACCGGGACGGCGGCGATGCCGAGGACAAGGTCAACATCATGACCCTGCATTCGGCCAAGGGCCTCGAATTCGGCACGGTATTTCTGCCCGGCTGGGAGGAAGGCCTGTTCCCGCACCAGCGCGCGCTTGACGAGAAGGGCCGCGCCGGGCTGGAGGAAGAACGCCGCCTGGCCTATGTCGGCATCACCCGCGCCAAGCGCCGCGCCACCATCTCCTTCGCCCAGAACCGCCGCGTTCATAACATGTGGCAGTCGGGCCTGCCGTCGCGCTTCGTCGACGAGTTGCCGGAAAGTTTCGTCGAAGTGGCGCCGATGACCGGAAGCTATGGCGGCCTCGGCTCCTATGGCGCCAGCCGTTTCGACGAGTCGCAGCCCTTTACCAACACCTATGCCACGCCCGGCTGGCAGCGCGCTCAGCAGCGCTGGGCCAAGGGCGAGGCCGCCCGCTCGACGCCGCATTTGATCGAGGGTGAAATGACGGCCCGCGAAACCGAAGGCGGCGGCTTCGCCAAGGGCGAGCGCATCTTCCACCGGAAATTCGGCTACGGCCGCATCGCTTCGGTCGACGGCAACAAGCTCACCATCGACTTCGAGAAGGCCGGCGAGAAACGGGTATTGGATTCATTCGTCGAGCGGACGTGAAGGCCTTCCCGAAACCGCCGCCCCCGCATCATAGCCAAGACCGGTAAAGTTCATGACTGAGCTGACCGCGAATAGAGCCACGACGGCGAAGGCCGCGGCGAAATCGGCAACCGCCAGCGTGAGATCGCCGTTCCAGGTCTGCGCCATTTCCAGCACGAAGGCGGCGAGCGCCACGCCGGCCGAAAGCGACAGGTGCTGGGCCACCGTATAGAGGCTCGTGGCATGGCTCATGGCGGCGTTGTCAATATCGGCATAGGACATGGCATTCATCGCCGTGAATTGCAGCGAGCGCAGGAAGCCGCCGCAAAACAGCAGCGGGATCACCAGCGCAAACGGTGTTGACGGCGATAGCAGTCCGAGAGCGGCGATAGATGCACTCGCCAGCACGCCATTGACCAGCAAGAGGTGACGGAAACCGAAATTCCGGATCAGGCGCGCCGCCGGAAACTTCATCGAGATGGCGCCGGCCGCGGCGGCGCAGGTGAGCACGCCCGATTGGAACGCGCTCATGCCGAAGTCAAGCTGGAACAGCAGCGGCGTCAGAAATGGCACGGCGCCGACGCCGATGCGGAACAGGCTGCCGCCGAGCACTCCGGCGCGGAAGGTTTCGATGCGCAGCAGCCGGAAATCGAGGATCGGATCGCGCGCGGTGCGCGCATGCCGCACATAGAAGTATAGCAGGATGGCACCGAAGCCCATCAACGCCTGCGGTCCGTGACCGGGCAGAAGAT
>JANMQL010000030.1:0-2886 GCA_031370475.1 Hyphomicrobiales bacterium
CGCTCGAGCTGCTGGGCGATCGAGGCGGCGACCAGGTTGGCGTCGGTCTCGGGCTTGCGCACCTCGACGATGTTGATGTGCACTTCGGAATCGGTCATCGCGGCGACCTTCTTCCGCAGCTTCTCGATGTCGGCGCCCTTCTTGCCGATGACGATACCCGGACGCGCCGAATGGATCGTCACGCGGCACTTCTTGTGCGGACGCTCGATCACGATCTTCGACACCGCCGCCTGCTTCAGATCGTCCATCAGCGACTTGCGGATCTTCATGTCCTCGTGGAGCAGCCGGCCGTATTCGCCCTTGTTGGCGAACCAGCGCGAATCCCACGTCCGGTTGATGCCGAGCCGAAGCCCGATCGGATTGACCTTCTGGCCCATCAGGCTGTCTCCTCGACTTCGCGGACGACGATAGTCAGGTGCGAAAAGCGCTTGTGGATCGAGCCGACGCGCCCGCGGGCACGCGGCGTCCACCGCTTCAGGACCAGCGACTTGCCGACGTGGGCTTCCGCCACGATCAGCGAGTCGACGTCGAGCTGGTGATTGTTCTCGGCGTTCGCGACCGCCGATTCCAACGTCTTCTTCACGTCGCGCGCGATCCGCTTGCGGCTGAAGGTCAGATCGGCGAGGGCCGCCGCGACCTTCTTGCCGCGGATCAGCTGCGCGACCAGATTGAGCTTCTGCGGCGAGATACGGATCGTGCTCGTCCGCGCCCGAGCTTCCGTCGACGTCAGCGGCCGTTCGCGCTTCGGCTTGCTCATGACGCAGCCCTTTTCGCCTTCTTGTCCGAGGCCGTATGGCCATGGAAGGTCCGCGTCGGCGAGAATTCCCCGAACTTGTGGCCGACCATGTCCTCGCTGACGAGAACCGGAATATGCTTGGTGCCGTTGTAGACACCGAACGTGAGGCCCACGAACTGCGGCAGGATCGTCGACCGCCGGCTCCAAATCTTGATGATATCGTTGCGGGTACTGCCGCGCGCCTTCTCGGCCTTGCGCAGCAAGTAGCCGTCGACAAACGGACCCTTCCAGATCGAACGCGCCACGGTCAGATTCTCCGGTTAGCCCTTGCGCGCATGGCGGCTGCGCGCGATGAATTTGTTCGTCCGCTTGTTGTTGCGGGTCTTCTTGCCCTTGGTCGGCTTGCCCCATGGCGTCACCGGGTGACGGCCGCCGGACGTGCGGCCTTCACCGCCACCGTGCGGATGGTCAACCGGGTTCATGGCAACGCCGCGCACGGAAGGCATACGGCCCTTCCAGCGATTGCGGCCGGCCTTGCCGATATTGATGTTGCCGTGGTCGGCGTTGGAAACCGCGCCGACGGTGGCAAAGCATTTCTGGTTGACCAGACGCTGCTCACCGGAATTGAGGCGGAGGATCGCGTAGCCCTGATCGCGCCCGACGTACTGAGCATAGGTGCCGGCCGAACGGGCGATCTGGCCGCCGGCGCCCGGCTTCATCTCGACATTGTGCACGATCGTTCCGACGGGCATCGCCGAGAGCGGCATCGCGTTGCCCGGCTTTACGTCAGCCTGGGCCGCGGCGACGATGGTGTCGCCCGCGCCAAGACGCTGCGGAGCCAGAATGTAGCTGAGCTCGCCGTCCTCGTAGCGGACAAGCGCGATGAACGCCGTCCGGTTCGGATCGTACTCGAGCCGCTGAACGGTCGCGGTCATGTCCAGCTTGCGGCGCTTGAAATCGATGAGCCGGTAGGCACGCTTGTGCCCGCCGCCCCGCCAACGGACGGTTACACGGCCATGGTTGTTGCGCCCGCCGGTGGAATGCTTGCCCTCGACCAAGCCCTTGACCGGCTTGCCCTTGTAGAGCTCGGAACGATCGACGAGCACCAGCTCGCGCTGGCTCGGAGTCGTCGGCTTGTAAGTCTTCAGTGCCATCGCTCGACCCTTACAATCCCGTCGTCACGTCGATCATCTGGCCCTCGACCAGGGTCACGATCGCGCGCTTGGTGTCGCCGGTACGGCCGGCGACGCCCCGGAAACGCTTGTTTTTACCCTTGCGGATCAAGGTGTTAACGCTCTTCACCTTGACCTTGAACAATGACTCGACCGCTTCCTTGATCTGTCCCTTGGTCGCCTCGCGGGCGACCGCGAAAATGACCTTGTTGTGCTCGGAGACGGCGGTCGACTTCTCGGTGATGACCGGCCGACGGATGACGTCGTAGTGCGTGAGCGCAATCATTTGAACCGCTCCGTCAGTGCCTCGACCGCGGCCTTGGTGAGGACCAGCGTGTCGCGGCGCATGATGTCGTAGACGTTGATGCCCTGAACCGGCAGCACGTCGATCATCGCGATGTTACGGGCGGCCAGGGCGAAGTTGGCCTCGACCTCGGCGCCATCGATGATGAGCGCGCTGGTCCAGCCAAGCTTGGCGAACTGACCGGCGAGGGCCTTGGTCTTCGCGTCCTTGACCTTGGTGTCGGCGATCACGATCAGCTTCTCGCCCCGCGCCTTGTCGGAGAGGGCGTGCTTGAGCGCGAGCGCCCGCACCTTCTTCGGCAGGTCGTGGGCATGGCTGCGGACCACCGGACCGAAAGCCCGGCCGCCGCCGCGGAACTGCGGGGCGCTCTTGGCGCCGTGACGGGCACGGCCGGTGCCCTTCTGGGCATACATCTTCTTGGTGGTAGCGGAGATTTCGCCACGCATCTTGGTCTTGTGCGTGCCCGCCTGGCGCTTGGACAACTGATAGCGAACCATTCGCTGAAGAATATCGGCGCGCGGCTCCAGCCCGAAAATATCATCGGGAAGAACGACCGTGCCGCCGGATTTGCCGTCGAGCGTGGTGACCTTGTGATCCACTACTCGGCCCCCTTCTCTTCAACGACAGGCGCCGCGTCAACAACCGGAGCCATTATCGCCGGAGCCCCGCTCTTG
>JANMQL010000056.1:0-4095 GCA_031370475.1 Hyphomicrobiales bacterium
CGCCAGCGCCGAATCGCGCAATCAGGAGACGCTCGAGGCGGTGCACGAAACTCTCGAGCAGATCGTCGTCAAGCTCACCGAGCTGGAAACCGCCTCGGCCGGACATCAATTGGCGCTCTCCATGGTGCAGCAGGCGGCGGCCCGGGCGCCGGAGCCGCAAAGCCACTATCAGCCGCCGCCGGAACCGCCGCAGGCGCATTACCAACCGCCGCCGGAACCGCAGTATGCGCCGCCGCCAGAGCCCGAGCCCGCGCCGCACTACCAGCCGCAATCCGCCGTGCCCGACTACCAGCCGCCGCCGCGGCCGCAGAATCCATTTCTTGAACAGCAATCTTCGGTGTTCCAGACTCAGGTGTCGCCGGTCGCGGCAATGCCGCCGCATATGGCCGCCAGCGCCCTCGATCCGGCGATCGGCGACGATTTCATCGATGCCGCCCGCCGCGCCGCCCAAGCGGCTCAGAACAATGCCGAATTCGTCAACACGGCTGCAGCGGTCGAGGCAGGCCGCAAGGCGGTTGGCCGCAAGCCGGCTTTCAAGCTGCCGTTTCTGAAAAAATCCGCCGCCGCGCCGAAGCTCGATGGACCGGCCACGGCCAAGATCGTGCCGATCCTCGAAGCGCCGCGAGGTCTGGCCGCCAAGCGGCGCACCCTGGTGCTCGCCGGCATCGTGCTGCTTGCCGCGGCCTCCGCAATCGCCTTCAATACGTTCGGCAAGTCGCCGAAGAAACCGGTGCAGCCGGCGGCCATCGAAGAGACCGTCAAACCGAAGGCCGAATTGCCGGCGATGCTGGGCGCTTCCGTCACCGCCATTTTCGCCGATCCCGCAGCCGCCGGTGCCAACGAAATTTTCACCGGATCGTTGCCGCGGCAGAAGACCTCGTCCCTGGCGGCCATCCTTTCCGGGCTCGGTTCGGCGATCGCTTCCGTGCAGGAGCCGCCCGAGAATATCGGCAGCCTGAGTCTGCGCCGGGCCGCAGCCAAGGGCGATGCCGTCGCTCAGTTCGTCATTGCCGGCCGCTATCTCGACGGCAAGCCGGTGCCGCGGGATTTCGCCAAGGCCGCCTATTGGTACCGCGAGGCCGCCGCCCGCGGCTTGGCCCCGGCCCAATACCGCATCGCCACCTTGCTTGAGCGCGGCTCGGGCGTTGCCCAGGACTTGACTTCGGCCCTTCTCTGGTATGAGCGCGCCGCCGCGGCCGGCAACACCAAGGCCATGCACAATGCCGCGGTGATCGCGGCGGGCGGCAAGCTCGGCAAGCCCGATTACGACCGCGCCTTCAAATGGTTTTCCGCCGCCGCCGCCCATGGCCTTAAGGACAGCCAGTTCAACCTCGCGGTTCTCTATGAGCGCGGCCTCGGCACCAAAGCCGATCCGGTCGAAGCCCTGTTCTGGTATGCCCTCGCCGGGCGCCAGAACGATGCCGATGCCAAGAAGCGCGCCGAAACCCTGATGGCCGGCTTGCAGCCCGCCTCCGCCAAGGCACTGCAGCAGCGCATCGATGCCTGGACGCCGAAACCGGCGATTCCGGAGGCCAATTCTGTGACGGTGACTAATACCGATTGGCAGTATGATGGCGGCGGCCAAACCGGCAACCTTGAACGGGCCCTCGCCCGGGCCCTGGCCGGCTGAAGCCTCTAGCCGACGCGGCGCGCCGGGAATTTGTGAACGGCCCGGCCGCCCAGCATCCACACATGATAGCGGCCCGGCTCGAACAGCGGCGCGAAGACCGCATCCGAAACCGATAACGCCCCGGTATAGCTGCCGAAGGCCGGCATGACGATGCGGCGCGCGTCGGCCACGAAGCATTTGCAGCGGATGCGCCGGCCGCGCTGGTTGAGCGCGGCGGCGGGATGCAGATGCCCGGCGATTTCGAATTCATCTTCCGCCAGCGCCGCCGGCGCATGGCGCAGTGTAATGGGCCCCAGTGCCACCTCGCTGGCGATCGTGCCCCCGACATCGCCGGGCGGCGCCGGATCGTGATTGCCGGAAATCCAGATCGTCTCTTGTCCGCCGCTCAACGCCCGCAGCGTTGCCAGATCGGTGCCGTCGATGCGGTCACGGGCCGCGCCGTCATGGAAACTGTCGCCGAGAAAGATCAGCCGCTGCGGTTTCAGTGCGGCAATGACACCGGCCAATTGGCCGAGCGATTGGCGCGTGTCATAGGGTGGCAGATGCTCGCCGCGCCGGGCCAGGCTCGTGCCTTTTTCGAGATGCAGATCCGCCACCAGCAGCGCGCCGAACTCCGGCGCATAGAGCGCTCCCGACAGATCGGGAATGAAATCGAGTCCGGCGAGCGCTATGGTCTGCGATCTAGACAAGCCGCATGGCCTCGCCGATGAGTTCGCCGGCGGCTTCGGCGAGAAGGGCATCATGGGCCTCGCCGTAAATGGATTCGCGGCCGATCTCAAGCAGCACCGGCACGGCCAGCGGCGAGACCATGTCGAGGGCCCGGTGCACGATGCGGCCCCTGATGCGCTTGAGCAGGCCGCCCAGGCGGTGCACGTCGATCAATCCGTCAGCCGCGTCCTCCCAGGCGGCGCGCAGCAAGATGTGATCGGGCTGGTGGCTGCGCAGCACGTCGTAGATCAGATCGGAATTGACGGTCATCTGGCGCCCGGTTTTTTCCTTGCCCGGCCAGCGCCGCTCGATCAACCCGGCGATGATCGCCGCATTGCGGAAAGTCCGCTTCATCAGATTGGATTGAGCCAGCCAGGCCTCGAGATCGTCGCCCAGCATGTCTTCATCGAAGAGGCGCTCGAGCGACAGCCGTCCGCTGCCGATCCACAGGGAGAGATCGCGCACCGTCCACACCACCAGCGCATATTCGGAAGCGACGAAGCCGAGCGGCTGCGCCCCCAGCCGCTCCAGCCTTCGCGTCAGCAGCATGCCGAGCGTCTGGTGCGCCAGGCGGCCCTCGAAAGGGTAGCAGACGAGATAGTGCTTCTCCGCGCGCGGGAATGTTTCCACCAGCATTTGCGTGGCCGCCGGCACCAGCGATTTGTATTTCTGCAGGGCGAGCCAGTCGCGCACTTGGGCCGGCAGCGTCTTCCAGGCGTTCGGATTGCCCAGCATCTCGCGCACCCGCTCCGCCAGATAGGTGGAAAGCGGAAACTTGCCGCCCTGATAGGAGGGGATCATCGGCTCGCCGCCGCCGCCCCGCGTCGCCAGCGCGCCGAATTCGTCGAGTCCTTCGAAGCGCAGGACTTCGCCGGCGAACAGGAACGTATCGCCCACCGCCAACTGGCTCAGGAACCATTCTTCCATCTCGCCCAGCACCCGCCCGCCGGTCACTACCCGCTTGCCCAGCCGCCGCTTCACCGCGGCGAGCCTGACTTTCAGCATTTCCTCTTCCACGATGGTGCCGATATTGAGCCGGTATTGCTGGGCTAGCCGCGGATGCGCCAGCCTGAGCCGCCCGTCCGCCATGGGCTTCAGCTTGGCATAGCGCTCATAGGCCTTGAGCGCATAGCCGCCGGTCGCCACATAATCGAGACAGCGGTCGAAATCCTCGCGCGAAAGGTTCCGGTAGGTCCAGGCGCGCACGACTTCCCTGTAAAGCTCGTCCGGCAAAAACGGCCCGGCGCAGGCGCGGCCGAGAATATGCTGTGCCAGGACGTCGAGTTTGAGCACCGCCGGATAATCCGTGTCCTGAGCATTGACCGCCGCCGCCTGCCGCGCCGCCTCGCATTCCAGCACCTCGAAGCGGTTGGAGGGAACCAAGAGCGCCTCGCTCGGCACATCCAGCCGGTGATTGGAGCGCCCGATTCTTTGCAAGAGCCGGCTCGAGCCCTTGGGCGCGCCGACATGGATAACGAGATCGACATCGCCCCAGTCGATGCCGAGGTCGAGGGTCGAGGTTGCGACCACGGCGCGAAGCTTCCCCGCCGCCATGGCGGCTTCCACCTTGCGCCGCTGCGCCACATCGAGCGAGCCGTGATGCAGTGCTATCGGCAGATGATCGTCGTTGGCCTCCCACAGGGACTGGAACAGCATTTCCGCCTGGCTCCGCGTATTGACGAAGACCAGCGTAAGCTTGGCGCGTTTCAGCTCATCGTAGACTTCCGGAATGGCATAGAGCGAGGAATGACCCGACC
>JANMQL010000088.1:0-1627 GCA_031370475.1 Hyphomicrobiales bacterium
GCAGCGACATCAAGGGCCGCGCTTCGGTGGTGGCCTACGTTGTGGGGATTCCGATCACGTTTCTGAATTCATGGGTGGCGTTCGCGCTCTTCGTGCTCGTCGCCGTGATGTGGCTGGTGCCCGACCGGCGGATGGAGAAAGTCCTGAAGCGGCAAGGCTAGCGCCGAGCCTTGGCGATCCGGTCGATTGCCATCAGCTCCTCGATCAGTCGCGGCAGCTCCCCGATGGGCACCATGTTGGGCCCGTCCGAGGGGGCGTTGTCCGGGTCCTGATGCGTCTCGATGAAGACGCCGGCGACACCGACCGCCACGGCCGCCCGCGCCAGTACCGGTACGAAACGCCGGTCGCCGCCCGTCGAGGTGCCCTGCCCGCCCGGTTGCTGCACCGAATGGGTGGCGTCGAAGATCACCGGGCATCCGGTTTCGGCCATGATCGGCAGGGCCCGCATGTCCGACACCAGCGTGTTGTAACCAAAGCTCGCGCCGCGCTCGGTGAGCAGCACATTAGGATTGCCGCTCTCGACGATCTTGGCGACGACGTTTTTCATGTCCCAGGGGGCGAGGAACTGCCCCTTCTTCTCGTTCACGACCTTGCCGGTCTCGGCGGCTGCGACCAGCAGGTCGGTTTGCCGGCTGAGGAAGGCGGGGATCTGCAAGACGTCGGCGACCGCCGCGATCTCCGCGCACTGGTCGCGCTCGTGCACGTCGGTGAGGATCGGCACCCCGAGCTCCTTTCGGAGATCCGCGAAGATCGCGAGCGCCTGGTCGAGCCCGAGCCCGCGCTTGCCCTTGAGGCTGGTGCGGTTCGCCTTGTCGAACGAGGTCTTGTAGACGAAACCAATGCCGAGCTTCGCGGCAATTTCCTTCAGCCGGCCGGCCATATCGAACGCATGCCCGCGCGACTCGAGCTGGCACGGGCCAGCGATGAGGGTCAGCGGCAGATCGTTGCCGAACGTTGCCGCGCCGACTTTGACGTGAGGATTGGGCTTCATGGGCGGCGACTATAGCCGGGCGATTCCCCGCCCACAAACCGTCGAAGCTTCCCCCAACCGTCATCCTCCGCGAAGGCGGAGGATCGCTCTCCGTTGTCTCTGCCTCGCATTGGCAGGCTCCGCTGGTTGCACCCGATCCTCCGGTTAAGCTGGAGGATGACGGGCGTAGATATTCGTTCCCGCGAGCGCCATCGCCCCGGGTCATCGTCTCCTTCCAAGTCTTGCCCTCGAACAAGTCGAGGGGTGGCGGGCGCTCACTGAACGCCTTCCGGGTAGTCCGATATGTGGCGCTCATCGAGCGCCCGCCGCAGCGACTTTGAGCTTCCGTGTCCACACTCCGGAACGGCAGAGCCGGACAGAACCCTGTTACGGGACCTTCCTGCTCCGCCGCCCTTAAGGTGGGTCAAGTCCCACAGCCGGTCGTAATGCGGGCGGGCTTCCACGGATGCTTCCCGAGGCACAGGATTGCGAATCCAGCCGGTTCAGGAGCGCTAACCCCCTCCCCGGCGCCCGGTGAGTACCGGGCAGCCGCAGGCGCCGCTCCCTGCTCCGCAAACAAGACGCCTCGAGATGCGCCCCTCGTTGAGCCGGGATGACACCAATATGAGGGTGGGGCGGAAAGGGGGGATAACTTAT
>JANMQL010000092.1:0-4505 GCA_031370475.1 Hyphomicrobiales bacterium
GACGACAGCCGCCCGCATCATGAGCGGGCTCTCAAGGTCGTGGATGGCAAGAAGCTCAAGCAGGACCGGGTGGTGGCGGTGATCGATGCCAAGGTGCCCGACGGGTTGCGGGTCGATACCGAAGGCCTCCTGTGGATATCGGCCGGCGACGGTATCCATTGCTACCGGCCCGATGGCACGAGGCTCGGCCGCATCCTGGTTCCCGAGACCGTGGCTAATCTGACTTTCGGAGGCTTCGGCAAGTCGCGCATGTTCATCTGCGCATCGACCTCGCTTTACGCCATCGAGACGGCCCGCACCGGCGCGCAGACGCCGTGACGGAGGTGCTGGAGACGTCCATGATTGCGCTCAAGCCCGAACCATTGACCAAGGCCGCATTCGCGCTGTTCGGCGATGTCGTGGAGATGGAGGGAGCGCAACAAATTCCGACCAATCAGGGATTCGGCGTGCGCTTTAACGATCTCGCGCGCGTCGATGTGGCCGCCGAGGGCGGTACCGTCAATGTCAGCTTCTTTACCGCCAATCCGCGGCCCATGCCCGTCGCCATCACGCTGATGGAGCGGCATCCGATCGGCAGCCAGATGTTCTTTCCATTGCAGGACCGCGACTGGCTGGTGCTGGTGGCGGGCGATCCCGGCGACGACAAGTCATTCCGCGCCTTCCGCGCCAATGGGCGGCAGGGCGTCAACTACGCCCGCAATGTCTGGCACTTTCCGCTGCTGGTTTTCGATGCCGGCAGCCGCTTCCTGGTCGCCGACCGGAAGGGGCCCGGCAACAATCTCGAGGAAGTGTGGTTGCCCGAAAGCCGGAAGATCGTTCTCAGCCCTTGAAATTCGCGTGCCAGTGCCGCGCGATATCGATGCGGCGGGGAATCCACACCTTGTCGTGGGCAAGCACATAATCGACGAAGCGGGCCAGCGCCAGGGCGCGGCCGGGACGGCCGGCCAGGCGGCAGTGCAGCCCCACCGACATCATCTTGGGCGAGCCGCGCTTTCCCTCCTCGTAGAGACAGTCGAAGCTGTCCTTCAGATAGCTGTAGAAATGATCGCCGGTGTTGAAGCCCTGCGGCGTGGCAAAGCGCATGTCGTTGGCATCGAGCGTATAGGGAATGATGAGATGGCGGCCGCCATCGGACTTCTTCAGCCAGTAGGGCAGATCGTCGGAATAATCGTCGGAGGAATAGAGGAAGCCGCCCTCCTCCATGACAAGCCGGGTGGTGTTCATGGAACAACGGCCCGTATACCAGCCGAGCGGGCGCTCTCCCGTCACCTCTTTATGTATGCGGATCGCCTCGCGGATCGACTGGCGCTCGGCCTCTTCGGGCATGTCCTTGTGCTCGACCCATTTGAGGCCGTGGCTGGCGATTTCCCAGCCCGCCTCCTTCATGGCCGCGACCTGATCGGGCGAGCGCATCAGGGCAGTGGCCACACCATAGATGGTAACCGGCACTTTGCGTCCCGTGAACAGGCGCCACAGGCGCCAGAAGCCGGCGCGGGCGCCATATTCATAGATCGATTCCATGTTCCAGTGGCGCATGCCCGGCCAGGCCGCGGCGCCGACGATCTCCGAGAGGAAGGCTTCCGACGCCGCGTCGCCGTGGAGAACGCAGTTTTCGCCGCCTTCTTCGTAATTGAGCACGAACTGCACGGCGACATGGGCGCCGCCCGGCCATTGGGGATCGGGAATGGCGCGGCCATAGCCCTTCATGTCACGGGGATAGGCGGTCATGGACTTTCCTCCCGGCAATATAGGTTGCCCGCACGGCGCGGTCATCGCCCAAAATGGCGAGCGAGAACAGCACATCCTCGAGCGACTGGGAAACCTCCTGGCGGCTGGCCAGAACCGGCGTGGCATGGGGATCGAGCACGGCGAGATCGGCCCATTTGCCGATTTCGAGCGATCCCACCTCATGGGCCAGATGCAGGCGCTCGGCATTGCCGGCTGTCGCCAGATGGAAAAGCTCGAAGGCGGAGGGCTTGTAGCCCGCCAGCATTTGCACCTTATAGGTCTCGCCCAGCGTCGCCAGCATGGAATAGCTGGTGCCGCCGCCCACGTCGGTTGCAACCGCGATAGGAACCGGGCGCTCGGTCTTGCGCAGATGCGGCATGCGCATCAGGCCGGAGCCGAGAAAGGTGTTCGAGGTGGCGCAATGGATGACGGTGGAGCCCGATTCCGACAGGCGGGCGCATTCGCGCTCGGAAAGATGGATGCCATGGGCGAAGAGGCTGCGCGGCCCGAGCAGGCCGCAGCGGTCATAGACATCGGTGTAGTCCACGGCCTCGGGAAAGAGCTGTTTCACCATGGCGATCTCGCCGGGACTTTCGGAAAGATGGGTCTGCATCAGCGCACCGGTCAGCGAGGCCAGCAATTCGCCCGAGACTTTCAATTGCGCTTGCGTCGAGGTCACTGCAAAGCGCGGCGTCACCGCATAACGCAGACGGCCCTTGCCGTGCCATTGCCGGTAAAGCTCTTCCGACTCGCGCGCGCCGGTTTCGGGATCGTCCTGGACGGCGGGAATGGCGTTGCGGTCCATCATTGTCTTGCCGGTGACGAGCGCCATGTTGCGGTGGAGGGCCGCGGCGAAGAGGGCATCGGCGCAGGTCTTGTGAACCGAACAGAAGGCCAGCGCCGAGGTGGTGCCGTGCTGGACCAGGCGATCGAGGAAAATTTCCGCGGCGCGCGCCGCGTAGGCCCCATCGGCATAGCGGCTCTCCTCGGGAAAGGTGAAGCGGGACAGCCAGTCGAGCAGATCCTTTCCGGGTGCGGCCAGCATGCGGTACTGTGGAAAATGAATGTGCGCATCGATCAGGCCCGGCATGACGATGCAATCGCCGTAATCGTCGACGGGAGCGGCGCGAAAGGATTGCGGCAAAAGGGCCGCCGGTCCCGTCCACAGGATCGAGCCGTCGTCGCCCGCCACAACGGCACCTTTCCGCTCATGGCGCCAGTCGGCCGGGGTGGCGCCGAAACTCAACGTCTGACCGCGGATCACCCGGGTCATGGGCTCACCCGGTCTTCAATGCGGAAGCGGAAGATGCGGCAGACCTGTTCCAGGGCGGTGGCGAATTCGTCTTTAGCCCCGTGGTTCACCCGCTCGGCGAAACTGGCGAGAATCCGATGCTTGGTCGCACCCTTCACCGCGAAGATAAAGGGAAAGCCGAATTGCGCCTTGTAGCGGTCGTTGAGCTGGGTGAAGCGCGTGAATTCCTCGGCTGTCAGCGTATCGAGGCCGGCACCCACCTGCTCGCGGCTCGAATCCTCGGTCAGCTTCGCCTTGCCCGCGAGATCGGGATGGGCGCGGATCAGGGCAAGCTGGGCCTCGCGTGCGGCACCGCGCACCGTGTTGACGAAGGCCTCGACCAAAGCGTCGCGGCTGGCGAAGGGGCGCAGCGACGAGACGAGGCGCGCCACCCAGGGCGAATGCTCGGCGACATCGCCGAAGGCGGCGGTGAATTCCCCGGCGCTCATGGCGTTGACGGCGGTGAGCGTCATCATCGCCTGGCAATCCAGGCGCCGAGCTTGGCCCGCTCCTCTTGCGTCATGCCGGTCTTGTTACCGAGCGGCATGGCCTTGTTCTTCACCGCCTGGATTTCGATCTGGGCAGCATAGCGGGTGAGCGCTTCAAGGCTTTCGAGCTCAATGCCTTTCGGCGCCGCCTTGATGGTGGGGTCGGTGGGCTTGGCCGCATGGCAGGCGGCACAGCGGCTCTGAACGATCGCCAAGGCATCGGCATCGCTCACCTCGCCCTGATAGGCTGGCGCCTTGGCCGGTTCGGTCATAAGCAGCGCCAACGCCAGCGCACCGCCGATCACCGGCAGGGTCCAGGCGATCTCTTCCTGCCTGTCGCCCACTTCATGGCGCACCAGGAAATACCGGAGCATCGCGCCCCCTACCACGATCAGGCCCACCAGCAGCCAGGCGCGCGGATGGTCGGTGATCATCGGATAGTGGTTGCTGATCATCATCAGCAGCACCGGCAGGGTCAGATAGGTGTTGTGCAGCGAGCGCTGCTTGCCGATGACGCCATAGCGCGGGTCGGCGGCTTCGCCCTTCAGCAGCGAGGCGGTGATCTTGCGCTGGTTGGGAATGATCACCATGAAGACATTGGCCGCCATGATGGTGCCGATGAAGGCGCCCACATGGATGAGTGCGCCGCGCCCCGAAAACACATGGGTGAAGCCGTAAGCCGCAGCCAGAATGAGAGCCAGCACGCAGATAGCCAGCAGTCCGGTATTGCGGCCAAGGGCCGAACGGCACAGGAGGTCGTAGACGATCCAGCCGGCGGCGAGGCTTGCAACCGAGACGACAATCGCCTGCCAGGGCTCAAGCGGCATCACGTTTTGATCGATGAGGAAGGTGCCGGCATTGAGATAGTATTGCAGGATGAGCAGCAGGAAGCCGGTGAACCAGGCGAGATATGCCTCCCATTTGAACCAGATCAGATGCTCGGGCAGCTTCGAGGGAGCGGTCAGATATTTCTGCACATTGTAGAAGCCGCCGCCATG
>JANMQL010000202.1:0-7187 GCA_031370475.1 Hyphomicrobiales bacterium
GTCACCGCTCACCCTTCCCCATTCGCTATTCGCTATTCGCTATTCGCTATTCGCTTGCTTCTACGACACGCCGAACTTCATCAGCTTGATCGCCTCGAAGTTCTGCACCCCGCCGCCCACGCGCTTGGTCGTGTAGAACAGCACATAGGGCTTGGAGGAGTAAGGATCGCGCAACACCCTGACGCCGACGCGGTCGACGATCAGATAGCCGCGGTTGAAATCGCCGAAGGCCAGCGCATAGCTGTCGGTGGCGATGTCGGGCACATGTTCGGCCTCGATCACCGGAAAACCGAGGAGCGTCGCCTTCGCTTCCGCCGACAGCGCCGGTTGCCACAGATAATTGCCCTGCCCGTCCTTGAATTTGCGGATCGTGCTCTGGGTCCTGCGGTTCATCACCCACTTGGCATTCTGCCGGTAGCCGCTCTTCAGCGCATAGGCGAGATCGACCAGCTTGTCGGCGGGGTTCGAGGCCGGAAACGCGCCCGCCGTGCCGGTCGCCACATAGCCGAGATTGCCCCAGCTCCACGACGCATCGGCCACCTTGGTGTAATCGAGGAAGCCCTTCGGCTTGTTGACGCCGTTGCCGGTGACGAAGGCGGCACTTTCCTGCTCGGCGAAGGCCTCATGCACCTCCTCCGCCAGCCACGCCTCCAGATTGACGGCCGCATCGTCGAGCAGCGTTTGCGTCGCCGCCGGCATGGCATAGAGTTCCATGGCCGGGAACTGCAATTCGGCGAGCGTCGGGGCCGCCGTTTCGGGCCGCGTCGCGGTCTCGCCGACCCAGCCGGTTGCGGCACCACTGATGGCGAAGGGCTTCTTGTAGATCGTCGAGGACACCTGGCGGATTCCGGCGATCGCCCGGATCGGCGAGACCAGTTTCAGCACCGCCTCGATCCTCGTCTCCGTCTCCGGCGGCACCAGATAGCCGCCGTCGGCATTGGAACCCGCCGACATGCTCTTGGCCTCGATGTCGGACAGCCCTTGCGTCTCGCCCTTGCGCACATAGGCCTCGAAGGCCTGCTTGTGCTCGCGCGCCTGCGGCGCTGCGTCCTCGTCGCCCGCAAGCTTCGGCCGCTTGGCTTTCAGCGTCAGTTCGTCGATCTTCGCCTTGTGCTCGTCCAGTGCCTTGTCGATGCGCTCGACCTTGTCGACGGTGAGCACATCGGCGCCCATGCGCTTTTCGATGTCGGCCAGGCGTTCGTCATTGGCGTCCTTGAACGCCTCGAAGGCTTGCATGAAGTCGCCGAAGGCGACCTTGGTCTCAAGTCCGGTATCCATGTTTCAGTTCACTCCTTGTTGAAAAATGCGTGCCCCGCCGCGGAACACATCGGCGAGGGAGGCGGGCGCCGGGTATCCCGGGCGGGGCACTGGCGCGGCGCGGCTGACGAACAGCCGTTCCGCGGCGTCTTTGGCGCGCGACTTGATTTCCGAAACCCGCGCGCCCGGTAGCATCGGAAAAGTGACAAGCGAAATCTCCCACAAATCGACCTGCAGGAGCCGCCGCGTGCCGGCCAACCTGTCGCGCGCCGCCGTCACCGTCTTGAAGCCGATCGACAGTCCGTCGAGGCCGCGGCTTTCGAGCAGCGACAAGAGTTCGCGGCCGCGCTGCACATTGCAGTCGAGGCGGCCCCTCACATGCAGGCCGCGCTCGTTCTCGCGCATCTCCAGCCAGGTGCCGATGGGTTCGGCCGGATCGTGCTGGAACAGCATGCGGACCGCGTCCGGCCCCTTGCGCTTGAGGCTTGTCGCAAAGGCGCCGGGCACGACCACATCGCCCATCGCATCGCGCACTCCGAAGAGCGAGGCATAGCCCACGAACACGCCCGTGCCGGAGCAGGCCGAAAGCGGCCGCCCCAGCCGGTTCTTCTCCCGGCGGGTTTGCATGTCTGAATTGTCCTTTAGGAGCGAATGGTGAGTGGCGAATGGCGAATGAGGATCGCTATTCTTCCTTCCCCATTCGCTATTCGCTATTCGCCATTCGCTTTCTTCTTCCCATACCCCACCGCTTCCCGCTTCTCGTCCTCGGTCAGGAAGCTTGCTTTTTCCAGCCTGGCCCACAGCGCCTCGCGGTCGGCGGAAAGGGCTTCGACCTTGTCGAGATCGTGGGTCAGCCGCAGTTCGCCGCCGAGCCAGGAGGTCAGCGCCTCGGCGATGCGGCCGGCCAGCGGCACCACCGTCTGCCGCCAGAAAGTCCGGTTGGCTTCGGCGTAATTGGCGAAAGTATTGTCGCCGGGAATGCCGAGCAGCATGGGTGGCACGCCGAAAGCGAGTGCTATCTCGCGGGCCGCGGCATTCTTCGCCTCGATGAATTCCATTTCCTTGGGGCTGAAGCCCATTTCCTTCCAGTCGAGCCCGCCTTCCAGCACCATGGGCCGGCCGGCATTGCTGGCGCCCTGATAGCTCTGCTCCAGTTCGCGCTTGAGGCGCTCGAACTGGTCGCCGGTCAGTTGCCCGTCGCCCGCCGCATAAACGAGCGCGCCCGAGGGCCTGGCCGAATTGTCGAGCATCGCCTTGTTCCAGGCGGCGGCCGCATTATGGGTGTCGATCGGGCGCTGGGCGGCTTCCAGCGGCGACATGCCGTAATGGTCGTTGAGCGGATTGAACAGCTTGACATGCAGCACCGCCTCGCGGGCGAGCCTGACCGATTGTCCGTTGACGGAATATTCGTAAGCCTCCGGCCAGCCGCTCGTCGAGGCCACCGCCTTCATGCGGTCGGGCCTAAGCGCGAAGAGTTCGCGCGCCGCGCCCTCGACCTCGGCCTTTTCCACATAGGCATTGCCGGCCACCAGCAGGAAGCCATAGAGGCTCTCGAAGAACTCGCGCCCCGACTGGCCCGGATTGGGCCTGGCCAGCAGAGTCAGCAGCGGATGCTCGGTCACCTCCTTGCCGCCCGCATAGGCGAGCCAGGGAATCGAGGCCGCGGCTTCCGAAATCATCCGCACCGCCCGATAGCCCACCGGATTGCCGGCAAAGCCTTCCTTGGCCAGCGCCGCATAATTGCGCGGCGTCCACACCGGCCGCCCCACCCCATGCAGCGCGATCAGCGGCGCGGCGGCGGAGCGTTTTTGTTCGGGGGAGAAGAAGTGTTTCAGTTTTTGCAGCATGATGTTCCCAAAGGGGTGAGTGGCGAATGGGGACCCCATTTCGCCTTCCCCTATTCGCCATTCGCTATTCGCCATTCGCCTTCTTCAAACCACCCTCACCCGCGGCTCCGCCCCCCGCCTCAGCATCAAATCCGCAATCGCCCAGACCAGCGCGTCGAGCCGGTCCGGGCTTTTTCCGCCCTCGCCGATTGCCGAGCACATCTCGTCCTCAAGCTCCGGGAACGCCCCCACATGGGAGACGCGGCCCTGCTCGTAAAGGGCGGCCACCGGCTCGGCGCGGGCCTGCTTGCCGCGCGTCGCATGCACGGCGCGGAACGAAACATCCGGATCGATCTCGCGCAGCACCTGTTCGACCATGGCGCCGCCCTGGTTGACTTCCGCCACCACCCTATCGGCATGGCGCGAATGATAGAGCGCCACCACGCGCTTGGCCCATTGCGCCGGGCGCATTCCGTGCACGGAGCAATCGTCCAGCACATAGGCGCGGCCATCCTCGCCGAGGCCCACGCAGACGATGCCGCAGGCATTCGACCGCTTGCCGAATCCTGCTGGCGGATCGACCGCCACCACGATGCGCCTGAGCTCCGGCGCCGCCGTCACCCTGAGCGCCTCGAGCCCATCGCGGCGGAACAGCGCGTCGGGATCGTCCTCGATCAGCTCGCCGTCCAGTTCCTGGCGGCCGAGCCGGGTTCCGCCATAGCGGGCGGCGATTTCCTCCAGGAAGGACGGCGCCAGGAACGCCGCGTTCCGCGCCGTCGGCGCGCGGGTCACGACGCTTCCCGGATCGGCCATGATGCGCTTGATGAGCGGTATGGGCCGGGGCGTCGTCGTCACCAGCGCCTGCGGTCGGGGGCCGAGGCGCAGCGCGAATTGCAGCATGTTCCACGCCCTCTCCCCGTGTTTCCATTTCGCCAGCTCGTCGCACCAGGCGGCATCGAATTGCGGGCCCCGCAACCCGTCCGGTTCCTCGGCCGAAAACACCTGCGCCACCGCGCCGTTGGGCCAGGTGAGGCTGCGCTTGCTCGGCTCGAAGGCCGGGCGCCAGCCTGCCTCATGCACGGCGAGGAGACCCGAGACGCCTTCGACCATCACCAGCCGCGCTTCGTCGAAATTGGGCGCCACCAGCGCGATGCGCCGCGCCCTGGGGCCCGCCGCCGTGCCCAGTCCGGTGGCCATGGCTTTCACCCATTCGGCCCCCGCCCTGGTCTTGCCGCCGCCGCGCCCACCGAGGATCAACCAGCTCCGCCAGCCGTTTCCTCCGGGCGGCGTCTGTTCGTCCCGCGCCCACAGTCCCAGCCAGTCCTGGTCGAGTTGCAAATGCTCCTCAGGAGTGAGTTCCGCCAGAATTTCCGCAAGCCTCCCATTGGCCAGCGAGCGTTTCAAGGCGCTGCGCAAGCGCCAAACGGCTCGCATCGTCGATGACAAGGCGGTTGCGGTCTCCGGCATCGGCGGTCTTTTCCCGGTGTTCGATATCGAGGATTTTCTGCACCGCGCTGGCCAGCGTGTGCAGCGCCCGTAGCGGATCGGCCGCGTCCAGTTTCTCGCCCAGTCCGAGCCTGGCTTCGATGGCCGCGAGTTCCCGTTCGACCAGGCCCTTGAGCCGTTCCGCCGCCCTGACCGTGCCGCCCGCCCCATAGGCTTGTGGAAAATTTGGCCGCCGTTGCTGCCAGCCGCCGAGGCGGCAGCGCCGGTAGAAGCCGCTCTGGCCGATGCCATGGCGTTCGCAGATGTCCCACACCGAGAACTCGCCGTTCTCGTATTCGGCGCGGATTTTCTGCCAGTCGACATTGCCCGGCGGTTTCGGCAAGGCATCGAGGCCGCGCCGGATGCGGGTGAAGTTCTTGCGGCTTCGCCAGCCTTCGCGCCGCCGCCGGTGATCGATCTTGCTCTGGGTGACGCCGTGGCGCTCGGCCACCTTCCATAAGGGATCGGGGCTGGTTTCGTAATCGCGCTTGATCGCCGCCCAGTCCGGAGCCCGCCCCGGTTTCCTGCCGGTGCCGGTCATTTCTTGCAGTCCTGATTGTGGAGGATGCCCTTTTTTAGTCCACGGAGCGGGCGCTGTCAAGGAGTTTTTTCATGTCATGTGATTATTATTTTTGCGGCTGCGCCGCAAATCGCTAAAGCGGAATGAACTTGGACTGAATCGCGCGCAGGGAATCTCTCTCCCCCCTTGGGGTGAGCCCTTGCGAGCGCCGCTAAGCGGCCGGCCGGGATTAAGGGCGGGGGTCGCGCCGAACCATCAATATGCTGTTGGAGAAGCTCAATTGCATCGCCACCAAGGGGCTGGACGCAGGCGGCTGGCACCTGCGGAGGTCGATTGCCTACGAAACCGTGCAGGTGTTTCGCAGATGGGAGAAGGAACGACGCGTGCTACGGACCGGCAAGGCGGGAAGCGCCGTCAGTGGAGACTCGCTCCGACTTCCTCATGATCTGCGCGGCCTGTTTTACCTTGATGAGGCATGGTATCACTGACTGAACGTCGCGCTCCTTGGCGATTTGCAGAAGTTCCCCGGCCATGATCCGTATGAATGACACCGCTTCCGTGTCCAACAGGAAGTTGTATTTGCTCGGCAACATTTTCATCCACCCTTGCTCGGCATGAACGGGTTAACCTTACCAGAAGGCATGCCGCTGTCCGCCAACCAGCGGTTTAATTCTGCCGTTTACGGAAGGTTTTTTCGTCATGGTTAATAGGAAGTTGGGATCGCGGCAGTGTGGCGGCTGACCGGAAATCGGTCATGAAACACGCCCCAATGACTGGCTTTATCGGCATGGATCGCGGAACCCCAGGCGGTCACGCGCCCCGACCAAGGCCACGCCATCGGCTGGTGAGCGCAGCTCGGCGGCCAAGGCGCGGCCCCCGCGCTGCCGGGCGGCGATCACCGCGCGGCCGGTGCCGCGTCATTTCGTGCAGTCCTGAGCGTGGAAAATGCTGGTTTCTATACCAGGCATCGGGCCCTCTCAAGGTGTATTTTCTTATATAATATTTTTATTCCATGTCGCCCGCCGAAACATCTCTTGGCGTCGACGCCCAAGCCACCGGACATGGCCTCCCACCTCGGCAAGAGGCGGGAGCAGTTTCGTGTCGATAATTCCCGATGAGCGAAATTCTGGCGGGGTCGATCCGCCGGAGGCGCAGGGCAGCTGCGGAAATCTAAACCCCGGGCAGCTGCAACTTGCCTATGAAACTTGATTAACCGCGTCGGCAACTGGGCCGCAAGTCGTTCGATTTTTACGGAATGTTTTAGGTCCACATATCCCTCCGCCAGTCATGATCCGGGCCTGGGTGACAAATCGTGGGAGGATCATATGGACAGGGGATGCAAGCTTGCTGCTGCAGTCATGGGCGCAATTCTGTCCATTTCGCTGATCGCTAGTGTGGCGGGTGCGGAGTCAGTCGATCATGACGGTCGCGGAATTTCATATTCAAAGTCCCGGCCAAGGGCGATAGCCCCTATGCCGTCATTCGCCCATATCAAGTTTTGCGTCCACAACCGCGCGGCTTGCCGCACGACGCTTGGCAGGCAGGACCAGATTGGTAACAAAAGAATTAAGCTTGGACAGCATCTCAAGCGGCGGCCTACTCTGGTTAACGCCCGGCTAATCGGCGGCGCGAAGCTGCCAACCGGTCGCAGAATATCCGATTCAAAGCCCAGGCTGATGGCGAAGGCCTCCATGCCGCCGTTCGCCTATATCAAGTTTTGCGTCGAACACCGGTCGGCTTGCCGCGAAACACATGGCAGGCTGGACCAGGACGGCAACAAGAGAGTCAATCTCGGGCCGCCACTCATGCAGCAATTGATACTTATCAATGCCCAGGTAAACGGCCAAATCAAGCCGACAAGCGATCGCGGCGGAGATCACTGGAGCGTCGGCGTCTCGCGCGGCGACTGCGAAGATTATGTGCTCACCAAACGCGCCCGGTTGATGGCAGCGGGTTGGCCATCAAGCGCCCTCGCCATTGCGATTGTGCGCACAAATTGGGGCGAAGGTCACGCTGTTCTCGTCGTGCGGACCAGCAATGGCGATATGGTGCTGGATAATCTGACGCCGAAAGTAAGACTCCTGCGCGACATGCCTTAT
>JANMQL010000253.1:0-27909 GCA_031370475.1 Hyphomicrobiales bacterium
TAGAGCATCGGACCCAAAAGTGGATACCACTTTTGGGAATATCCGATGCTCAAGCATATATCTGGCGCAACTTTTCGCCCTCAAGTGGTTTCCGCTTGAGGGCCCGTTGCGCTAGATCGGCTGTTCGAGCTTCTCGAGTTCTTGCACCGCGTCCTTGACCGAACCCATGCTGGGATTGACCGCCAGCGCGTCGCGGAAGGCCGCCAGCGCCTCGGAATACTTGCCCTGCTTGCGGTAGATCATGCCGCGCCCCGACAGCGCTCCGAAATGGCGCGGCTCGAGATCCAGCACCTTGTCGATGTCGGCCAGCGACTCATCGAAGCGCCCCATCATGAAGTAGAGCGTGGCCCGCTTGTTCCAGGCCTCCGCGAAATCCGGATGCACCGCCACCAGCCGGTCGAGGACGGCGAGTGCGGCGTCGAACTCGGCCTTGTTCATAGCCGCGGCCGCCTGCGTGAGCAGCAACTCGGCGGTGGGCGAATCCGAGCGCATCCACAATTGCCAGATCGCCTGCTCGGCGAGTTTCGCCTCGTCGTCATTCTTTACCTGATGCAACCGCGCAAACAGGCTGTCGAGCAACTCGGCGCGGGCCTCTGCCGGGCTCCTGGCGATCGTCCCGGTCGCGGGCTCGCGCGTATCCTCGGAAAAGGCGGGCAGCGTTGTCAGCGGCAGGAGCAGGACGGCGATGAATGCAATGCGCATGGCCGCAGCATAGACGCATCGATGCGGCAATAAAACGGCCGCCGCCCCGGCTTGGCCGAAGCGGCGTTCACGTCTTCGTGGCCGAAACTCAGCCCTGGCGGGCCTTGAAGCGCGGATTGGTCTTGTTGATGATGTAGACGCGGCCCTTGCGGCGGACCACCTTGTTGTCGCGGTGCCGCTTGATCAGCGACTTGAGCGAATTGCGGACTTTCATGGACTTCACCTGATATTTCAGGCACATGGGAACGAGAATTCCCGCGCGCCGGCAGTCTTCGGATGCCGGTCTATAGGGGCGCGGGGTGCCCCTGTCAACTGAGCCCAGCGATCCCGTGCCCGCCGATTTAAGCCCCATCGAACTGTCGATCACCCTTGCCGCCCTGGTGGCGGGCTTGGCTCTGGCCGCTCTCATGGCCTGGCTTGAGCGCCGCCCGCGCCAAAGCCTCGACCCGCGGCTCATACCCACGACACCTTTCCTCTTCGCCGGCACTCTGCTAGCCATCCTGGCCTTCGTGCATCTGCTCAATCTCTGGGGCGTTCACACCGGACGCTAGGATCATGCTGCCGCCGACTCGCACCCTCTACTTCGACGATCTGAGCCTCGGCATGACCGAGACCTACCGCAAGGAGGTGAAATCCTCTGACGTCATCGGCTTCGCCGAGATCACCGGCGACCGCAATCCCATCCACCTCTCCGAGCATTTCGCCGCCAAGACGCCCTTCGGCTCGCGCATTGCCCACGGCCTCTATACGGCCGGACTGTTTTCGGCGGTGATCGGCACCAGGCTGCCGGGTCCCGGCGCAATTTATTTGTCGCAGACCCTCAATTTCAAAGCCCCAGTGCGAATCGGCGACGTCGTCGAGGCCAGTGTCGAAGTGGCCGAGCTCAACCCGCAAGGCCGCCGTGCCCGCCTCATCTGCCGCTGCACCGTCGGAGAAACCCTGGTGCTCGAAGGCGAAGCCCTGGTCAAGGTTCCCCAGCGCCCCTAGATCGCCGTGAACGCGTTGTCGACGAACAGATGTGTGCCGTTGACGAAGCTCGCCTCGTCGCTGGCCAGGAACAGCGCGGCCCGCGCCACTTCTTCCGGCTCGGCGATGCGGCCCTGCTGGGCGGCGAGGGCGGCTTCCGAGACATCGACGCCGAGTTTCTGCAATTCCGCCACTTCGCGAAGCCCATGGGGCGTGCGCACGAAGCCGGGGCAGACCGCATTGCAGCGGATGTTGCGGTCGCGGAATTCCACGGCGATCGCCCGCGCGAACATGTGGCAGGCGCCCTTGGTCGTATCGTACAGCACTTCCATGGGCGTTGCCGCCACCGCCGAGATCGACGAGGTGCAGACGATCGCGCCCCCGCCCGCCGCGATCATCTGCGGCAGAACCGCCTTGGTCATCAGGAACATGCTTTTCACGTTGATGGCGTGCAGCTCGTCCCAATCGGCCTCCGTGATCTCGAGGAACGGCTTGATGATGATGGTGCCGGCATGGTTGAACAACACCGTGATCGGCCCGTAGCGCCCCTTAACCGCAGCCACGGCGACCTCAACCTCGGCGGCCACCGAGACATCGGCCTTGACCGCGAAGGCCTCGCCGCCGGCCTTGCGGATTTCCGCCGCCTTCGCCTCCGCCGCCTCGCGGTTGCGGTCGACGATGCCGACCTTGGCGCCTTCCGCGGCGAACAGCGCCGAGGAAGCCCCGCCCATCCCCGTCGCCCCGCCCGAAATCAGCGCCACCTTGCCTGCCAATCGTCCCGCCATGATGTCCCTCTCGCGCCGCCGCCAGGATTGGGCCGCCCATATACGGGGTCGATGACCTGCGCGACAAGCGTGGAGGGGCGGACTCCGCCGCCCCTCCATCGCGCAATGGCTCCGCGTTCTTGCTACGGCGTCGGGTCGGTGTAGGAGCCGCCGTAGATGTCGGTGTTGCCGAAGGCGGCGGACGAGCAATCCTGCTGCGGCGCCGGCTTCACCGGTACGGTGGTGCCGTTCGCTATCGCCGCCTGGGCCGCGGCGCGCCAGCCGTCAATCGCCGGACAGTCGGCCGCGTTGCGAACGTCGTTCCAAACGCCCGCTCCGTAGCCGTTGGTCGCCACGGCATAGACGTAGTCGCCGAGGAACTCGAGCCACATATTGTTCTGGCTGGAAGCTCTCGGATCGCCTGCTACGCCCCGGTGCAGCTCCGCGAACGTGCCCAGCGCGCCGCCGGCGTCGATGTCGGCATGCTTCACGACCCCCACCAGCGAGCGGGGACTGGTTGTGTCGGTGAGGAGCCCGGTCGTAAACGCGTTGTAGACCAGATACGCGTCGGTCCCGTCCGGCGAGACGGCAACGGCCGAGTAGTAGCCTCGGTCGTCGGAGGTCTCGACCGCGGACGGACTCGACCAGGTGACACCGCCGTTCGTCGACTTGCTCACGTAGACGTGCACGTTATTGACGCCGCCACGGCCGTCGACCCAGGTGCGCAGGATCTCGTTGGTGGCCCCGGCTCCGGTTGGAGCTCCGTTGGCGATGTCGATGCTGGGCGCCGACGACAGGTCGTCGCGGGCGCCCGCCACGCCGTCCATCACACAGCGGAAGCCGCCGCCGTCGAACTGGAGCGAGAAGCACGTGTCCACGGCCAGGCCGATATTCCGCGGCTGCGTCCAGTTCTTGCCGCCGTCGAAGGACTTGATCAGCAGGTGCTGGCCCTGCCCGGGCAAGCCGACCGCGAACTGGTTCGCCAGCACATAGACGACGCCATGCGAGTCGGTGCGCACGGTGCAGCCCGAGCGGCCGAACCCCTGCTTCGTGTTGTAGGGGGTGCTGCTGGCGGAGGTCACCTGCTTCCCGGTCCAGGTGCTGCCGCCGTCGGTCGATGTCTCCATGAGCAGCGGCTGCGGATAGGCGTTGCCACCGCTGTTGCTGCGGAAGGACGCCAGGCAGGCGTAAACGTTGCCGAAGAACGGGCTGCTCTCGGCGTTGTCGGCCCAGACCTGCTCCTTGTCGCTGAACGTCGTCGAGGACTGCTTGGTGATGATCACCGGCGCCATCCAGTTGGCTTGGTTCGACACGATCGCGGACGTGAGCGGGTCACCGTCGATCCGCGAGACGGCGAGCGCCTCGTAGCCCTTGAATGTCGTTGTACCGGGGAAAGCCGCGGAGAGATTGACGTAGTACAGGCGCGAGCCGTTAGCCCACGAGAAGTGCCCGGTCGCATCCGGCTTGGGCCCGAAGGCGACAGCCGGGTCGCCGTCGGAGACGAGTCCGTTCTCATAGTAATTCGGCAGCGTTCCGATCGGCCCCACCGCCGGCTGACAGGCCGCGTCGCCGTCGCCCACCGCCCCGAGGCAGCCCCGTGCCGTCCAGCCCGTGTAGGCCGGCTGCATCCAATGCGCGCCCGAGTCGAACGAGAAGTAGACGCCGGAGGCGCCGATGCCGTCGGTGAACGGGCAGGTGTTGTCGGTGCCGGCGTTGCAGGCCTCCATGTCGATGTTGTCGTTGGCGCCCGCCGCCAGTACGTTCGGATGATTGGCGTCGACGGCGAGCGCCGGCTCGTTCTGCTTGTTCTGCGAGAATGGACCCGCCGGACTGCCGGCGCTGACGCGAACGTCCGCGGCGAAAGCAACCTCTGCGGTGATGGCGGCGGTAATTCCCGCCACCGCGGCCAGTATGATCAGTGGTCTTATCATGTCGTCCTCCTGTTGGTTCGAGGCGCCTCCCCAAGACCTGTATGCGCTGAAAACTGTAGCCCAGTTCCGCCGCGCCCGAAAGGGGCGGGCGCGCAGCCGTCTCAACGGCATTTGGCGCGGGCCGTGAGGTCACCTAAGACGGAGCCATACAAGGAGGCTGGGGGCTACCGGTAGGAAGATCTTGGGGAACCTCGCCCACCGCCCGGAGTGCGCGGCGGGAGGACAACTTCCTGGCCGCGTGCGCGATAGATTGAATTAAAGCCACGGGACGACTGTGTTTCGACCAGGGAAGAGACGGGCATTCTCGGCACGAGAGCGATGGGTGTCGAGGTCTTGGCGCATGGCCGATACCATCAGCCAAGTGTCGGCGTGGCCGATGACCTCATTTGTCCGATAGTTTCGGTCAAGAAGCCGGCGATCCGGTGGATGCCGGATTGGATATTGATCCGCCAGGCGCGCGGCGCTAGGAATCGGCTTCATTGCCGGAGCGGAAATGCCGATACCGATTTCACGCCGCGGGTTCCTCACATCCACGCTCGCCTCGGGGCTTCTCCCGGGCCGCGAGGCATATGCACTTTCGGGCGAGCCCTTTCCGGTCCGCGATGCCGACGCGTTAGAGGTAGATTACAAGTTCAGGCGGCGCGAGGTGGACTATGAGACGCAGGAGCCTGCGGGAACCGTCGTCGTCGAACCGAGGCGCCGCTTTCTCTACCACGTGCTGGGCAACGGCAGGGCGATGCGCTACGGCGTCGCCGTGGGCAAGTCGAGCAAGGCATGGTCGGGCGAGGCGTTGATCAAGCGCATGGCGAAATGGCCGGTATGGGTGCCCACGCCGGAGCACCTTGAGGCAATTCCCTCGCTCGTCAAATACATCAATGGTATGCCGGGAGGCCCCGGCAATCCGATGGGGGCGCGCGCCATGTATCTCTATCAGGGCGACGTCGACACGATCAACCGCATCCATGGCGCGGCCAAGCCGGCCCAAGTCGGGCGCAAAGTCACAGCGGGGTGCATCGGCTTGCTCAACGTCGACGTGATTCACCTCTATGACCGGGTGGAGATCGGGACCCGGGTCGTGATGCTGGGTTAGGACGGTTGATCGGTGCGGATCGCGGACGGCGGCCCCGCCATCCGTAACACAGTGTCGGCACCGTGGCACAGAATTACCATTTGGCCGCTTATGGCCCGACGCGTCCGATTGTGCGCCTCGCCAGATGTTTATTGAAATCCCAAAGGAGGCTCATGCGCGAAGACAGCGCCAAGGGTCTAGTGGCGACAAATATTATGAGCGGCGCCCGGCCTTGTCATTTCCGCAGTTGGCCCTTCTGCGACATGACAGGAGCCGCGAATGACGACCGCTTTCAAGCCGGAAGCGGATATCCGTAGGCCGGCCCGGCTTTTCCCGCTTCAGAGTTCACGCCCCGGTGCCGGAACATTCCGCGGGCGCCAGCGCCTCCCTTGGGATAGTTGCCTCTGTCAACTAATTTGGCTCCGGAACCGGTGCGCAAATCCTCGCTTTTTCGTGGCCAAACCCATGCTGTTTCTGCCCCCCGCGCCGCCGATTTGCAGCCAAAGGCGCACGCGCAACCCCTTGCGTTCATGGCGGATTCCTCTCTTAGGAATTGTTTCACGTGAAACATCGCGGGCAGCGAAACCGCGGCCGGCCGCGGACATCGGGCATGAAAGTCGCTGGAGGAAATGGTGGGCGGTACAAGGATCGAACTTGTGACCCCTACGATGTCAACGTAGTGCTCTACCGCTGAGCTAACCGCCCACTTGCTGGAAACCGCGCCCGTATAACGGGAAGCCAGCAGGCGCGCAAGCCTCTCCAGCCGCCGCGATGCGGCCTGTGAAGCCCGCGCTTCGACGGCACCATGGCGTCCCTGGGCGCCATGGAATCGGTATGCAGCAGCAAATCCATCCCCTCTCGACCAACCGGGCAACATGCAATAACCTCCCATTCCGGCTGACACAGAAGATCGGTCGGGCCGCCCCCTCGGCAGGAGCGCCGTACCATGCTCAAGTGCCATAGAGTCGACACCGCTGGTATTCGTCTTGTTTCGAACCAGACAGGTGATCGTGGTAGACTGGGGATGATCATCGCCACCTGCCGGATCTGCCTTGAACGCATCGGAAGAGTGTTGGCTGCCATGCTCGTCGCCATCTCCACCAACGCCTTCGCGATGAACTGGGAAGGTCACGATGGCGGTTGGATCACGGACTTCCCGCCTGCTATCGCTCTGTTGGAGGCCATTCCCGAAGCGCGGCCCCTACCAAGCCCGGACTGCCCCGTCTCTCCTGAAATGTTGGCGAACAATCCCTATGAACAGGTGCCTCTGCCGCGGCACCGTTGCCCGAAAAAACAATCACCGCTGCGTTTACAAGCCGATCCGGCACCCACCCGATGACCGCGAGATGGGGCTAAGTCTGTAGTCAAGGCTTTGCACTGGCCCCGCCTGAGGAAAGGCAAGATAGCCCATGCAGCGTGCCGTATCTTGGATCGTGCGTGGTGTAGCCGGCTTGATTTGCCTTTTCATTGTCCTCGTTCTTTCTCGGCCGATCAATGCCGGAGATGATGAAGTTGATCTGGCCCTCGTGCTTGCGATGGATTGCTCATCCAGCGTTGATGAACGCGAATTTGCCGTGCAGATGGAAGGCCTGGGCCGGGCTTTTCAACGAGCTGATGTAAAGGCCGCCATTCGCCGCGGAAAACTGCGGCGGATCGCTGTGAGCGTGGTGGAATGGTCCGGCGACAACGATCAATCCACTGTAATGCCATGGACCATCATTGCCAATGATGATGACGCCCAAAGCTTTGGCGCGGCAGTTGCTAAATTGCCCCGAAATCCGGGTCCGGGCGGTACATCGATTTCTGGCGCCTTGCTCTATTCGGCTGCTCTGCTCGACAAGGCGCCGCACGCGGCGCGGCGGGTGATTGACTTGTCATCGGATGGCCGCAACAACGTGGGAGCGGAGGTGAGCGCGGTGCGTGACAGGCTGGTGGCCAAAGGCATTACCATCAACGCGCTAGCCATTCTCCTCAATGACTGGCGCACTTTGGAGCTCTATTTTCAAAATGAAGTGGCAGGCGGCGAGGGTAATTTTGTCGTTCCGGCCAACGACTATGGCGCTTATGCGGATGCCATTTACGTCAAGCTTATCAAGGAAATCACTGGCCCCGGCATCTCTTGATCTATTTACCCGCCTGGCTGCGAAGATCGCATCGGTGAATAGGCATCGAAGCGGGGAGGCTCCATCGGCGCGCGATTACACGCTGCTTCCGCCAAGCGTCACCATGGCCATGACCGGACATTGCAATGACGCATTGCCATGGACCCGGGTTCATGGTTCAATCCTTCGGGGTAGAGGATTCAAGGGTGTTTTCGCGACGCCGGCAGCCAAGCTATCCGAGCAGGATCCGGAATTTCATCTGGCCCCGTTCGGGGCTTTCGCGCGCCTGGCGTTACGCGATGCACCGGCTGGCCCGCCTGCGAGCCAGCCCCCATGCCCTGGCCATGGGCTGCGCGATCGGCGCCTTCGTCGCCTTCACGCCGTTTATCGGCCTGCACTTCGCCCTGGCGGCGATCGCCGCCTATGTCCTGCGTGCCAGCGTCATCGCCTCGGCCCTGGGCGCGGCCCTGGGCAATCCGCTGACCCTGCCGTTCATCTGGGTGGCCTCCTACAATATCGGCGCCCTGGTTCTCGGCATCGACATGAAATCCGCCGTCGATATCCACGCCACCGCCAGCCTGCTCGGCGATGGCCCCGTCGCCTTTGCGGCGATGCTCTGGAATAGCGTTGCGCCGGTCTTTCTGCCGATTTTCATCGGCAGCATTCCGCTCGGAATGGTCTGCGCCGTCGCCTGCTATGCGATCGTGCGCACCACCGTCACCCAGTTCAAGAACCTCCGCAAACTCCGCGCCGCCCGGCAAAGGCCGGGCGGAGAATCCGCCCGTTTCTGAACGAATTGTAATGGCGCCGCCATGTCGACGTAAGATTGCTCCCTATAGGTTGCTTCAATGATGTCCCGAAGACGGTCGTCAGGGTGCACCTACAATCGAACAAAGGCGCGCTCGAATTAACCAAGCCCCTTCACAATATCGGAGTTCACCAATGTTCCGTGCATTCACCCTGACCGCTCTCACCGTTCTGATGGCCGGGCCGGCTCTGGCCGCCGGCGCCACCTGCAGTACCGCTCCGGCAGCGCAATTTAAACCGAAGACCGTGCTGGAAACCCAACTCAAGACCGAAGGCCTGACGGTTCGCCGGATCAAGGTAGAGAACGGCTGCTACGAAGTCTATGCGGTCGACAAGGCCGGCAAGAAGGTGAATGTCGCCTATAATGCCGAGACCCTCGACAAGGTCGGCAATGCCGAAGCCGGCGAAAACTGATCGCAGCCTTCCGGAATCCATGGGCGCGCGCCAGTCATCTGAAATGGCGCGCGTCTGGGATCCGGTCGTCCGGATTTTCCACTGGAGTCTGGTTCTGAGTTTCGCAGTTGCGTGGTTCACCCCGCGCTCCTCCGAAGGCCTCCACCAGTGGGCCGGCTACGCCGCGGCCTCGCTCATTCTGATGCGGCTGTTGTGGGGCGTTCTGGGTACGCCCTATGCGCGCTTCTCGCAGTTCATCCGCCATCCGGCGGAAATTGTCCGTTATCTGCTCGCCATCCTTGGCGGCCGCGAAACCCGCCATGTCGGGCACAATCCGGCCGGCGGAGCGATGGTGCTCGCGCTGATGACGGCCGTGGCCGCCACCGCCCTGACCGGGTGGATGATGACAACGGCGGCCTATTACGGCATGGAATGGGTTGAAACGGCGCACAGCCTGTCGGCCCACGGCCTGCTGTTGCTGGTGTTCCTGCACATCGGCGGCGTGGTCGTGGCCAGCCTTCGGCATCGGGAAAATCTGGTCGTATCCATGATCACCGGGCGCAAGCGCAAAGCCGCGGCAGAGGACGTCGCCTGAGGGGCTCAGGCCGCCATCATGCGGTCGACTTCGGCAACCAGATCGCGCAGATGGAAGGGCTTCGACAGCACTTTGGCATCCTTGGGCGCCTTGGAATCGGGGTGCAGCGCCACCGCCGCAAAGCCGGTGATGAACATTATTTTCAGCGCCGGATCGAGCTCGGCGGCGCGCCGCGCCAGCTCGATGCCGTCCATTTCCGGCATGACGATGTCGGTCAGCAGCAGGTCGAAAGTGGTCTGCTTGATTTCCTCGAAGGCGCTGGCGCCTTCGGCGAAGGCGGTGACATGATGGCCGGCCTTCTCCAGGGCTTTCACCAGGAAACGCCGCATATCGTTGTCGTCTTCTGCCAGTATGATCTTAGCCATGCTTCCCGACGCCATTCTAGCCGCCGTCCCTTCACTTGCCGTTCCCCGCCTCTGCCGGACGGGGCAAATTAGAAACTATGTGTAAACGGCCTGTGAACCGGGAGCAACTGTGGACATGGCCGCGCCCTCCGATAGTATACCCGGGCACGGCAACCGGGAACGAAAGATGGCCACCGCCACCGGCAATTTCGAGATCAAGGCCCCCAAGGCCTGGACGTCTCCGGCAATTTTCAATTCGCCGCATAGTGGCCGCGCCTATGCAGCGGAATTCCTGCGTCAGTCGCGGCTTTCGCCTCAGGCCTTGCGCCGGTCCGAGGATTGCTACATCGACGAACTCTTCGCCGGCTGCCTTGAACATGGCGCGCCTCTGCTCCTTGCCCATGTGCCGCGGAGCTACATCGATCTCAACCGCGAGCCCTATGAGCTCGACCCGCGCATGTTCGCCGGTGAACTGCCGGGCTACGTCAACGCCACGTCACCGCGCGTGGCGGGAGGCCTCGGCACCATTCCCCGCGTCGTGGCCGAAGGCGAGGACATCTATCGCGCCCGCCTGCCCATCGCCGAGGCCCTGTCGCGCATCGAGTGCATCTACCGGCCCTATCACCGCACCTTGACCGCCCTGGTCGAGGAGGTCTTCGCCAAGAACGGCTCGGTGCTGCTGGTCGATTGCCATTCCATGCCGTCAAGTGCGGCCAATCACATTTCTCCCGCCCAAGTGCCGCAGGTCGATATCGTGCTCGGCGACCGTTTCGGCGCCTCGTGCAGCGAGGAGGTGACGGGATATCTGGAAGAGCTGCTGCGCGGGCATGGCCTCAGCGTGCTGCGCAACAAGCCCTATGCCGGCGGCTTCATCACCCACCGCCACGGTGCGCCGCGCGCCGGCCGCCACGCCCTGCAGATCGAGATCAACCGGGCTCTCTATGTCGATGAAACAACGCTGGAGAAGTCGCGGGGCTTTGAGCCCCTGCGCCGGGCGCTCACCACCGTCACCGGCGATCTCCTCGCTGCCCTCATCGGCCTCATCGGTCCGCAACAACTTGCAGCTGAATAAAAAAAGGGGCCGATACACCAAGGTGATCGGCCCAAGTCTAGGGAGGAAACGCCCAAGAAGGGCAGAGACATCTCTGTCTCGCTGGTAAAGTTGGCAGTGCAACATGAAAATATCAAGATGCCTGTGCCAAAATTTTGTTAGTTGGTCAAAAATGTCACAGTTCCCGGTTCCGGAAAAGTTAATTAATCTATTGATTTATATAAATATAATCACATTGCCATCGGACGTTAACAAATTTTCATCGAGTCATGCAAATTTCGCATGGAAAACGATTTATGCTGCAACGCAAAATCCACTGGTCTTGAGCAAACCAATGCCGTCCTTTACCAACGACCTTCTCCATAGCTGAAAGCCACCATGGCCAAGCCGCCCGACTGGACCGAACTGACACGATTTGCCCTCGCTTTGGCCGAGGCTTCCGCAAAGGCCATTCTCCCCTATTTCCGCCGCAACACACCCATTGAGGTGAAGCAAGGCCCGATCTGGGACCCGGTGACCGAAGGCGACAAGGCGGGCGAGCGCGCCATCCGGGCGCTGATCGAGAAGCGCTATCCCGATCATGGCATCCTCGGCGAGGAATATGGCGTCAAGGAAGGCCGCTCCGGCTTCACCTGGATACTCGACCCCATCGACGGCACCCGCTCCTTCGTCTGCGGCATGCCGGTCTGGGCGACACTGATCGGATTGAGATTCGAGGAGAGGCCGGTCGTCGGCGTCATGGACCAGCCCTTCGTCGGCGACCGCTTCTACGGCAACCCACAAGGCGCCTGGCTCAACCACCGCGGCGATACCCAGCCGATCCGCACCCGCGCCGGGGTCAAGCTCGCCCAGGCCACCGCCGGCACCACCACGCCCGAGCGCTTCCGCCTTGGCGGGCACGAGCGGGCCTTCGCCAGCCTCTACAAGTCGGTCAAGCTCATGCGCTACGGCGGTGATGCTTATTTCTATTCGGTGATGGCGGCGGGCCACCTCGACATCGCCCTCGACCCCGATTTGCAGTCCTATGACATTGCCGCCCTGATCCCCATCGTCGAAGGGGCGGGTGGTGTCGTCGGCTCCTGGGACGGCGGCACACCGGCGCGAGGCGGCAATATCATCGCCGCCGGTTCCCGCGCCCTGCTCGACGAAGCGCTTGCCGTCATGGCTTGAGGCGTTTCCTCCGCCGCGATCGCGCCACCAGATTGAGCGACTCGACCCCGATCGAAAAGGCGATGGCGAAATAGATATAGGCGCGCGGAATGTGCTGGCCGAAACCGTCGGCCACCAGGGCCACGCCGATCAGCAGGATGAAGGCCAGCGCCAGCATCTTGACGGTGGGATGTTCGTCGATGAAACCGCCGATCGGCTTCGCCGCCAGCATCATGACGGCGATGGCGATCACATTGGCGGCGATCATTACCGGCAGAAAATCGGTCATGCCGACGGCGGTGATGATCGAATCGAGGGCGAAGATGAAATCGATCACCATGACCAGGGCGATGACGCCCAGGAAATTCGACGAATAGGCCCGCCGTGGACCTTCCTCGCCGCCTTCGAGGTCCTCATGGATTTCCGCGGTGCCCTTGTAGAGCAGGAACAATCCGCCGCCGATCAGGATGATATCGCGCCAGGAAAATTCGAGGCCCGCCAGCGTCACCACCGGTTGCGTGAGCTTGGTCAGCCAGACGAGCAGCGACAGCATGAGGATGCGCAAGCCCAGCGCGCCCAGAAGCCCGATGCGCTGCGCCTTGGCCCGCTGTTGCGGCGGCAGCTTCTGCGCGGCGATCGTCAGGAACACCAGATTGTCGATGCCGAGAACGATCTCCAGCACCGTCAGCGTCGCCAGACTGAGCCAGCCTTCAAAGGTAAACAGCCAATCGAACATGGAACCCCGCTTGCTGCCGCCACATAGGGCACCGCCCGCCCCGTTTCAAGTTGAACCGACTCCTGCCTATAGTGGCGCCATGGAGAAAAACATGACCGCACTCAAATCCTGGGCCGACGTAGCAACGCATCTGGTCGATGTGGCCATGGGCCGCTCGCCCGCCGACACCGTGATCCACAGCGGTTGCTGGGTGAATGTCCATTCCGGCGAGATCGTGCCCAATACCGATATCGCCATCGTTGCCGGCCGTTTCGCCTATGTGGGTCCCGATGCCCGCCATGCCGTGGGCCCCAACACCCAGGTGATCGAGGCGGAAGGGCGCTATCTGGTGCCCGGCCTCTGCGATGGCCACATGCATGTCGAAAGCGGCCTGGTGACGGTCACTGAATTTGTCCGCGCCGTCATTCCGCACGGCACCACCTCGATGTTCATCGACCCCCACGAGATCGCCAATGTGTTGGGCATGGCGGGCGTGAGACTCATGCATGACGAGGCCATGGGTCTCCCCATCAATGTCTTCGTGCAGATGCCCTCCTGCGTGCCGAGTGCGGTGGCGCTTGAGACCGGCGGCGCCGTGCTGGGGCCGAAGGAGGTGGCGGAGGCCATGACCTGGCCCAATATCGTGGGCCTCGGCGAGATGATGAATTTCCCCGGCGTGGCGGCGGGCGAGCCCAACATGCTGGCCGAAATCGCCGCCACCCAGCGGGCGGGCAAGACGGTCGGCGGCCATTATGCCTCGCCCGATCTGGGCCGCCCCTTCCATGCCTATGTGGCGGCTGGCCCCGCCGACGACCACGAAGGCACCAGGATCGATGATGCCGTGGCCCGGGTCCGCCAGGGCATGCGCGCCATGCTGCGGCTGGGCTCGGCCTGGTACGATGTCGCCACTCAGGTGAAGGCCATAACCGAACGCGGCCTCGATTCCCGTAATTTCATTCTGTGTACGGACGACAGCCATTCCGGCACCCTGGTCAACGACGGTCACATGAACCGCGTCGTCCGCCACGCCATCGCCCAGGGGCTGAAACCGATAACCGCCATTCAGATGGCCACCCTCAACACCGCCCAGCATTTCGGTCTCGAGCGCGAGCTGGGCTCGATAACGCCGGGCCGCCGCGCCGATCTCTTTATCACCTCGGACCTCATCTCGCTTCCGGTCGAAATGGTCTTGGCCCGCGGTATCGTATTCGCCGAGAACGGCAGGCTGACGCGGGAAATAGCCGCCTTCCCCTATCCCGCCTCGGCCAGGAACACCGTGAGGCTGGGCAAGAAACTCGCCGCCGGAGATTTCGATATCGTAGCACCCCGCGGCGCCAATGCGGTGAAAGCCCGCGTCATCGGCGTCATCGAAAACCAGGCGCCGACCAAGGCGCTGGAGCGCGAGCTCGCCGTCAAATCGGGCCTCGTCGAAATGGACCGTCCCAATGATGTCTGCCAGATCGCCCTGGTCGAGCGCCACCGCGCCACCGGCCGCGTGGTCAACGGCTTCGTCTCGGGCTTCGGTTACGCCGAGGATTGCGCGCTGGCCAGCACGGTTGCCCATGACAGCCACCACATGATCGTCGTCGGCACCAACAAGGCCGACATGGCGCTGGCCGCCAATATTCTGGGCGCGATCGGCGGCGGCATCGTCATCGTCAGTAAGGGCCGCGAACTCGCCCGCGTCGAATTGCCCATTGCCGGCCTGATGTCGGACGAGCCCGCCGAAATCGTCGCGGCCAAGGCGGAAAAGTTGATCGCCGCCATGCGCGCCTGCGGCTGCACCCTCAACAACGCCTACATGCAGCATTCGCTCCTAGCGCTGGTGGTTATTCCGGAATTGCGGATTTCCGACCTCGGTCTGATCGATGTCACCAAATTCGCCAGGACCGAGCTGTTCATCTGATCTAAAATGCCACTCCCCTTACGTCAGCATGTGGCATATGCTGCGGGAGGCTAGGAGGCACAACCATGAAACGCATATTATTCATTGCGGCACCGGCCTTCATGCTGATGACGGTTCCGGATGCTTCGGCCGCACCCGGTGTCCAGCCATGGAATCGGCCCTGCATCAAATTTTATTCCGAATGGCAAAAGAAACCGAAACACAGGGCCTTCGCAGTAGCAACCAGCGATTACCAGCAGTCCTGTGGCGGCTCCTGGGGAGCGGGCAGCGTCAAAGCCGCGGAAGAGGCGGCAAAGAAATGGTGCAAGCGCGCCTCTGAAAGGGGCGCTGCTTGCCGCATAACCAAGTCCGAATAGCGGTCAATCGGCCGTGCCGCGAGGGCGCGCTGCGGTCGCCCGCAATTCTCAATCGTCCCGATACACCCGCTCGCGGCGCTCGTGGCGCTCCTGGGCTTCGATGGACAGCGTGGCGATGGGCCTGGCGTCGAGGCGCTTCAGGCTGATCGGATCGCCGGTCTCCTCGCAAAAGCCGTAGGAGCCGTCATCGATGCGCTTCAGCGCCGCCTCGATCTTGGCGATCAGCTTGCGCTGGCGGTCGCGGGTTCTGAGCTCGAGGGAGCGGTCGGTTTCCGATGAGGCGCGGTCGGCGAGGTCGGGGAGGACGTGATTCTCGTCCTGCAAGTGCGCAATCGTCTCCTTGCTTTCCTTGAGAATACCTTCTTTCCAAGACTTCAGTTTGACCCGGAAATATTCGCGCTGCCGCTCGTTCATGAACGGCTCGTCCTCGCGGGGTCTGTAGACTTCGTCGACCTCAACAGCCATCGCAAACTCTCTGTTAACCCTCTCGTGGCGCGGGCTTATAGCGGCCCACCCCTGCATGGGCAATAGCCGCCTCAGGCGCGCGGCATGGTACGTTCCGGCCCGATAAATTCCACCACTCCGGCGGAATTCGAACGCCATACCAGACAAGGGTGAATATCTTGCAAACAGCCCGGCCAAAATGAAACGGCGCAGCATATAATGAGGCGGACAATGAGCGGGCTTGGACTGGCGGTGCTTTCCGGCGCGGCGCGAACTGAGGGAGATGCCTGGCATATGGAACTAGCCCTGCACGCTGCCGCGGCGGTCAACGATGCCGCCGCCATCAGCAAGCTGCTTGCCGCCGGCGCGAGGATCGAGGCCCGCGACAAGGCCAGGCGCACCGCACTCCTGATCGCCACCCGCGCCAATGCGATCGAGGCGGCGGCGGTGCTGATAGACGCCCGCGCCGACGTCAACGCCAAGGACAACATCCGCGACACGCCATTCCTCTATGCCGGTGCCGAGGGCCGCCTCGAAATTCTCCGTCTCTGCCTCGGGACTGGCGCCAATCTCAAGGACACCAACCGCTATGGCGGTGTTGCCCTCATTCCCGCCGCCCACCACGGCCATCGGGAAACCGTGCGTGAATTATTGAAAACCGCAATCGCCGTCGACCACATCAATCGCCTCGGCTGGACAGCGCTGCTCGAAACCATCATCTTGTCCGATGGCGGCCCCACCCATCGGGATATCCTCGGTCAGCTCATCGCCGCCGGCGCCGATGTCAATATGGCCGATGGCGAGGGCGTGCGCCCCCTCGCCCACGCCAAAAACCGCGGCTACGGTGAAATGATCCGCATGCTCGAGGCAGCCGGCGCCCGATAGGCGTTACGACTTCGCTTCGTCGATCCGGTCGCGCAATTGCATCCACCAGTAAGAACACTGGACACCGATGCGGCCGAACGGCCCGCCCGCCCAGCTTGGGGCAAAGGCCGCGAATCGCCGGTATTCGTCGTCGCCCTCGGCGATGGCCCGGGCGATCAGCATGCCCGCCATTGCGGTCGTATTGAGTCCGTGGCCGCCAAACGCCGTCGCATACCACTGGCCGTCGCCGTCGCCCCCGATCAGCGGCATCTTGTGGAGCGCATAACCCATCAGCCCTGCCCAGGCATAATCGATGCGCGGATCGCCGAGCTGCGGAAACACCGACAGCAGGTCGGCCTTCATGCGCCGGGCCAGCCACGCAGGCGCGGATAGCCGCGTCGTGATGGCCCCGCCCCACAGCAGGCGGCCCTCGTCGATGAGCCGGTAGTAATTGCCGGCCCGGCGCGTATCGGCGGCGGCCATGGCGGTGCGGATTGCATCCTGCTTGAGTGGCTCCGTCACCGCCGCATAGGTGCCAACCGGCAGCACGGCGCGCCCGCTTGCCCGATGAATGCGCCGGTCGAGCGATGATACGCAATGGACCACATGGGTCGCCGTAACCAGGCCCTGCCCGGTGCGCACCGACCAGGTGCCCGCCGACTTCGTAACTTCCAGCGCCGGCGAATTTTCATGCAAGACGGCGCCCGCCGCCTCGGCCAGCCGCGCTAGGGCGAGAGCATAACGCAGTGGATGAATATGGAACCCGCGCGGGTGGCTCAGGCTCTGGAAATAACGCCGTGAGTTGAGTAACTCCCGCGTCGCATTGCAGCCGCGAAATTCTAGCTCCTCGCCATAGTTCCGGGCCATCGCGTCCCGCCTGGCCTGAAGACCGGCCGCATCCTCGTGGCGGACCACGCCGATAATGCCGTCGCCCATCTTGATGGTCGGATCGTTGGCGGCAATCTCGCGCCGCACGTATTCGGTACCCCGTCGCGACAGGTCATAGAGCGCCTGGGCCGCCGCCAGCCCAACGCGCTTGGCCACATTGCCTATACTCTCGGCAAAGCCGTTGCCGACAAAGCCACCATTTCGCCCCGAAGCGCCCCAGGCAAGGCGTTTGGCTTCCACCAGCGCCACCCGCTTGCCCCGCCGCGCCAGTTCCAGCGCCGTGGTAAGGCCGGCAAAACCGCCGCCGATCACGCAGACATCGGCCTCGATCGCGCCCGCAAGCGGCGCGCGCGCCAGCCCCCGCCGGACACCGGCTTCGTACCAGGTTTCGAAGATATTAACGGATTGATTTATCTCGGCATCCGCCCCCAATTCTTTTGCACGGGCCGGTTCCGCTCCGCCGCAAAAGCCGCTATGGAGCCTCCATGCGCTTCAAATCGGGAAAAGAATTCCGGGATTGGCCGTCCAAGGCTGTCACCCTATTCGGCATGTCGGGTGTGGGCAAGACCACGCTGGCCGGCCTGTTGCAGAAATGCGCCTGGTTTCAGTATTCCGTCGATTACCGTATCGGCACCCGCTACATGGGCGAGCACATCGTCGACAATTTCAAGCGTGAGGCGATGAATGTTCCCTTCCTGCGCGATCTGCTCAGGTCCGATTCGATCTATATCTGTTCCAACATCACCTTCGAGAATCTGAGCCCGCTGTCCACTTATCTCGGCAAACCCGGCAATCCGGCCCTGGGCGGCATTCCCATCGCCGAATACAAGCGCCGCCAGAACCAGCACCGCGAGGCGGAAATCCGCGCCCTGCTCGATGTGCCGGAATTCATCGGGCGGGCCCGCGATATTTATCGCTACACGCATTTTGTCTGCGATTCGGGCGGCAGCCTTTGTGAGATCGCCAATCCGGCGGACGCCGCCGATCCGGTGCTCAAGTGCCTATCCGAGCACACCTTGCTGCTCTATATCGAAGGCAACGCCCAGCACACCAAAATGCTGGTCGAGCGTTTCCGCGCCAATCCCAAGCCCATGTATTACCAGCCGGCCTTCCTCGACGCCAAATGGACCGAGTACAAGGATCTGAATCGCATCGCCGATGACGACGCCGTCGATCCCGACGGTTTCGCCGTCTGGGGTTTCGAGCAGTTGCTGCTTCATCGCGTCCCGCTCTATGAGGCGATCGCCCGCCGGCACGGCTACAAAGTGCGGATGGAGGATGTGCCGGCGGTCAGGTCGGAGGCGGATTTTCTCGCCCTCGTCTCCCGCGCCATCGACGGCAAGTAATTTCCATGCCGATCCGTATTCCCAACGATCTCCCGGCTCGCTCCACCCTCGAACAAGAGGGCGTGATGCTGATGACCGAGGCGAGCGCCAGGCGCCAGGACATCCGGCAATTGCGCATCGGCCTTCTCAACCTCATGCCCAACAAGGTGAAGACCGAGACGCAATTCGCCCGCCTGATCGGCGCCACGCCGCTGCAGGTCGAACTCACCCTCGTCAAGATCACCAGCCACACGCCGAAGAATACTTCGGCCGAGCACATGATCGCCTTCTACCGCGACTGGGAGGATGTCGCGTCCGAGAAATTCGACGGCTTCATCGTCACCGGCGCGCCGGTCGAGCTTTTGGAATTCGAGGACGTCACCTATTGGGACGAGCTCCGCCGCATCTATGACTGGACCCAGACCCACGTTCATTCGACCATGAACATCTGCTGGGGCGCCCAGGCGGCGCTGCATCATTTTCACGGCGTCCCGAAACATACCCTGCCGAGGAAAGCCTTCGGCGTCTACCGCCACCGCAATCTCAATCCGGCCTCGCCGTATCTGCGCGGCTTCTCCGACGATTTCTCCATCCCCGTGTCGCGCTGGACCGAGGTGCGCCGCGCCGAGGTGCCCGAGAAAAAGGGCCTCGAAGTCCTGATGGAATCGGACGAGGCCGGCCTCTGCATGGTCGCCGACGCAGCCCACCGCTCGCTCTACATGTTCAATCACATCGAATACGACACCTATTCGCTGAGCGACGAATATTGGCGCGATACGAACGCCGGCAAGCCCATCGAATTGCCGGCCAATTATTTCCCCCACAACGATGCCCTCGCCATGCCCGAAAACCGCTGGCGCAGCCACGCCCATCTGCTGTTCGGCAACTGGATCAACGAGGTCTACCAGACGACGCCCTTCGATACGCAGGCGATCGGTGGGAAGACGTAGCCCCCTTCACGTTCCCGTCACAATTCGCCGCTGAATAGGCTTCATGCTCCGCCTCATGCTTCTCCGCCATGCCAAGTCGAGCTGGACCGATCCCGGCGCCGACGACATGGACCGCCCGCTGACGCCGCGGGGCCAGCGCGCCGCCCAGGCCATGGGCCGCGCCATGGCGGCCAAGCGGTTGCTCCCCGATCTGGTGTTGTGTTCTCCGGCCCGGCGGGCTCGCGACACCTGGAAACTCGCCGCCGAGGAGATCAAGACCGCCCCCAAGCTCATCGTCGAAGATGCGATCTACGATTTCGGCAATGGTGGCCGCCTGATCGAAGCCGTCCGCCGGGCCGGCGGCAAGGCCAAGACCGTCCTCGTCGTCGGCCATAATCCATCCATGGAGCGCCTTGCCGCGCGCCTCGCCGGCAAGAGCGGCGGCAAATTCAGGGAACGGTTGCAAAAGAAATATCCCACCGGCGCCCTGGCGGTGATCGCCTTCGAGCTTGCCGACTGGCAGAGCCTCAATGGCGGCGAAGGCGAACTCGAACACTTCATCCGCCCCAAGGACATCATGGGCGACACTGCGGATTGACGCGCTCTTGCCAAGGCCCGCCTGCGCCCCCAACTATAGCGGTTGTGAAACTCGACGGCATCATCGACGCAAGCCGGATCGCGGCCGGTGGCATGAAAGACTTTGCCACCGGCCTTGCTCATCCGACTTTGCGGCTTGGCGTCACCGGACTTTCCCGCGCCGGCAAGACAGTTTTCATCACCGCCCTCGTCCACGCGCTCCTGAACGGCGGCCGTTTGCCTTTGTTCGAGGCCATGGCCTCGAGCCGCTTGGCACGCACCTATCTCGAACCCCAGCCCGACGACGATCTGCCGCGCTTTGCCTATGAGGATCATCTCGCGGCGCTGACCGCCCCCGACCGCCGCTGGCCTGAGAGCACCAACCGCATCAGCCAATTGCGCCTGACGCTTGAATACACCCCACGCGGTTTTTTCGCCCGCCACCTGCATGGCGGCCGGTTGCACGTCGACATCGTCGATTATCCCGGCGAATGGCTGCTCGATCTGCCGCTGATGCGCCTGAGCTATTCTGAATGGTCGGCCGCCGCCGTCGCCGCCAGCCGCGCAACGCCGCGCATCGACCTGGCCAAGAACTGGAACTCCCATCTCGCCACGCTCGATCCAGTGGCGCGCGCCGACGAATCCCAGGCGATGCGCGCCGCGCAAGCCTTCACTGCCTATCTGGCCCGCTGCCGAAAGGACGATGTCTCGCTCTCCACTTTGCCGCCTGGCCGCTTTCTCATGCCGGGCGACCTGGCCGGTTCGCCGCTCCTGACCTTTGCACCGCTCGATGTCGCGGCGGGTGCGGAATTTCCCGCGGGTTCCCTCGGCCGGCTGATGACGCGGCGCTACGATTCCTATGTCGCCAAAGTAGTGCGGCCCTTTTTCTTCGGTCATTTTGCCCGCCTCGACCGGCAGATCGTCCTCGTCGACGCCCTCACAGCTCTCAACGCCGGCCCCGCCGCCGTGGCGGATCTGCGGTTGGCGCTTTCGCAAATCCTCGCCTGTTTCCGTCAAGGATCCAATTCGATCGTCTCAAGCCTGTTCGGCCACCGCATCGGCCGCATTCTCTTCGCCGCCACCAAGGCCGATCTCCTGCATCACGCCAGCCACGACCGTCTGGAGGATATCCTGCGCCTGATCGTCACCGAGGCCGCAACGCGCGCCGAATATTCCGGCGTCCGCATCGATGTGGCAGCCCTTGCCGCCATCCGCGCCACTCGCGAGGCGAGCGTACGCCAGAAAGGCGGAGACCTCGCCTGCATCGCCGGCATTCCGCAAGCCGGCGAAGTGCTGGGCGCCATTCATTTCGATGGCGCCACCGAGGCGGCGATCTTTCCCGGCGAATTGCCGGAAAAGCCGCAGGCCGCTCTCGACGGCAGCCTTGCCGGACAAATGAAATTCGTAGCCTTCCGGCCGCCGCAGCCGCAGGATGGCATCTTTCCCCATATCCGCCTCGACCGCGCCTTGGAATTTCTGTTCGGAGACCGCCTCGCATGAGCGCCAAACATCGCGGCCCCAAGGCCTTCATCATCAAGGACGCGGCTGCGGCCATCGAATTCACTGCCGATGCGCCGCGTGAATTGACGGTCACCGCGCCCGCTCCCCTGACCGGTTCCGGCACCATGCGCTGGGGCATGATCCTGCTGACCTCCCTTTTTGGCCTCATCGCCATGTGGGCGGGCCTCGCCGCCTCGCAACTGATCGAAGCCTTCTTCGCCCGCTCGCAATTTCTCGGCTGGACCGCCCTCGCCATCGCCGGACTTGCCGGTTTCGCGGCTCTCGCCATAGCCATGCGTGAAATCTGGGGCCTGCTGCGGCTCAGGCGCATCGGGCATCTGCAAGCCGATGCCACCCGCGCCATCAATGACGACGATGCCGCCGCTGCCGGACAGACCATCTCCGCCTTGAGAAGCCTGTATCGTGGCCGCCACGATACGGCCTGGGGCCTGACCTCGCTCGCCGAGCATGACGCCGACATCATCGATCCGCGCCATCGCGTCCGTCTTGCCGAGCGTTATCTACTCACCTCGCTGGATGCAGAGTCCCACCGCATCATCGCCCGCGCCGCCCGCCGCGTGACGCTTCTCACCGCCATGACTCCGGCTGCGGCCCTCGACATTCTTTTCGTCGTTGCGTTGAATTTGCGCATGCTGCGCGAACTCGCTTCCCTCTATGGCGGACGCCCCTCGACGCTCGCCACCTTGAAGCTTGCCCGCATGGTGGTCGGCCATCTCGCCGTCACCGGCGGCCTGGCGCTCTCCGACAGTTTGATTCAGCATCTCGTCGGCAAGGGCCTGGTCGGCCGCCTGTCGGCGCGCTTTGGCGAAGGTGCGGTCAATGGTATCCTCACTTCGCGCATCGGCCTGGCCGCGCGCGATGTTTGCCGCCCCGTCCCGCAGGAAGTTACGGCCAAGGAAAGCCTCGGCAGCCTGCTCCGCGAATTGGTGACGCTCAACGAAGGACCCGACGTCCATGGACGTGAAGGCCAATCTCAATCCTGAGATGCGACGGCGCTACGATCTCCGCAATGCTTTGCAAACGGCGATCCTGATCGGCGGCTCGGCCCTGCTGGCCGCCGCCATCGCCTGGACGGTGTATGGCCCGAAAGGCTTGATCTGGGCGGCGATCTTCGGCGGCTTCGGCCTGTGGACGCTGGGCCACCTGTCGCCAAAAATGGTACTGTCGCTCTATAAGGCCCGCACACTCACTCCCGATGAAATGCCAGAACTTCACAAGCTGGTTCGCGAGCTTGCGGCCCGTTCCGATCTCGCCTCCGTGCCTCAGCTTCACTATGTACAAAGTCAGATGCTCAATGCCTTCGCCGTCGGCAAGCCGGAAGATTCGGCAATCGCCATTACCGACGGGCTACTTCGCACCATGACCATGCGCCAGATCGCCGGCATTCTCGCCCATGAAATGTCGCATATTCGCAATGGCGATCTGAAAGTCATGGGGCTGGCGGACGTGCTCAACCGCATCACCAGTTTCATGTCGACCATCGGCCTGCTCGGCATTCCAGCCATGCTCGGCACCGGTTGGAACATTCCCATTCTCGGTCTGCTGCTTTTGATCTTCGCTCCCACCATCGGCGGGCTTCTACAGATGGCCCTGTCGCGGGCCCGCGAATACGACGCCGATCTCGATGGCGTCGAGCTGACCGGCGATCCAGAAGGGCTCGCCTCGGCGCTTGCCACCCTTGAGAACCGCCAACGCGGCCAATGGGAGGGCCTGATTCTGCCGGGCTCGCGCCTGCCCGAGCCGTCGCTACTCCGCACCCATCCCAAGACCGAGGACCGCATCGCCAGGCTCATGGCGCTGCGCCGCGACCGAAGCGAACCGGCAATCGTCATGTCCGACAGGCCGTTGCCCGGCCCTTCGCTGATTCCACCCATTCGCTCTCCCCGCATTCATTGGCACCGCATGGGCATCTGGTACTGAGCTTCGCAATAAAGCGGAAATCATAGCGGCGGCTGAACGGAATCCCGGCATTTGCTTTGCGGCGTAGCCGCGATAGTCTGCCGCCATGTCAGAAACCATCGAATATCTCGTTCGCCGCCATGCCTTCGAGAAAGAGCACCGCTGGAGCCTCGATGATACCGGCCTCGCCTGGCAGGCCGAGGATGCATCGGGCCGCCTCGATTACGCCGCCATCGCCTCGATCCGCCTCGAATATGGCGCCACCCGCGCCGATTTCGCCCGCTATCGTTGTCTCGTAGCTGGCCGCAACGGCGAGGCCCAGATCATCGTCTCCACTCACTTCGACTCGCTCGGCAGCTTCTCGGATCGTCGCGGCACCTATTTGCCCTTCGTGCGCACCCTCATCGCCCGCACCGCTGCGGCCAATCCGCTCTGCCGCTTCCAGGCCGGCGTGAGTCCGATGCGTTTCTGGTTGACTCTGTTCCTGCTGTTCCTATCGCTTGCCGTTCTCGCCATCGCCGCCCTGAGCCTCGGCGTTCCGGTTCTCTGGTATCTCTATCTCAAGATCGCCGTCATCATCGCACTGCTCCCCGTGGCCCTCGTCTGGATCAAGCGCAACCGCCCGCGCCGCTTCCGGCCCTCGGCCATTCCCGCCGATGTCCTGCCTGGCGCTTGAGCAGCCGGAATCGGGTGGCGGCACCGGGCCTCTCCCTTTACAAGACCGTCATGCAGCAGATTTCACGCAACATGGGCCCGGCCGAATGGACCATGCTTCTCGTCTTGAGCGTCATCTGGGGCGGCTCGTTCTTTTTCTTCGCCATCGCGGTGAAGGCGCTACCCACCTTCACCATCGTATTGCTGCGCGTCGGCCTCGGCACCCTGGCGCTGTGGGGCTTGCTCCTCATCCTCGGCGTGGCAATTCCCCGAGATCCCCTCATATGGCGCAATTTCCTGATCATGGGCCTGATCAACAACGCCATCCCCTTCAGCCTGATCGTCTGGGGCCAGAAGGAATTGGCCCCGGGCTTGGCCGCCATCCTCAATGCCACCACGCCGTTCTTCACCGTGCTCGTCGCCAATGCCCTGACCCGCGACGAGAAAATATCCTGGATGCGCCTTGCCGGTGCAGTCGCCGGCCTCACGGGCGCCGCCATGATGATGGGTTACGACATCGCCGCACAATTCGGCGGCTCGCTCGCTGCCCAGCTTGCGGTGATCGGTGCCGCCGTCTCTTATGCCTTCGCCAGCGTTTTCGGCCGCCGCTTCGGCACCCTGCCGCCACTCCTGACCGCCACCGGCCAGACCACCGGCTCCTCGCTCATTCTCCTGCCGCTTGCGCTGCTCGTCGATCGGCCGTGGAATTTGCCCATGCCTGGCACTGATATCTGGCTGGCCGTCGCCGGCCTCGCCTTCCTCTGCACCTCGTTGGCCTATGTCCTTTTTTTCACCATCCTCAAGCGTTCCGGCGCCACCAACATCGTGCTGGTCACTTTCCTCGTGCCCGTCAGCGCCATCCTGCTCGGCGCGGCATTCCTCAATGAGCGGCTGGGGCCACAGCACGCCTTCGGCATGCTGGCTATTGGCCTCGGGCTTGCCTTGATCGACGGGCGCGCCTTCAGGAGATTTCAAACATCGCCTTGATGCGGACGATGACATCATCGCCTGCCACGCCATTGATGCGCTTTGTGGTCATGTCCGAGCCAAGCGGTTTTGCATGGCCACGGGCGATGATTTCCCGCACCAGGCGCGACAAGTCGCGCGGCGGCTGCAGTATTCCTTCTCGCGACAGCCAGGCCGCGAGCCCCGTTCTGGCTTCCCAACCGAACCTGACTCTGCTTGCCGGCAAGATGAATATGTCGACCGGCTTTCCGGTTCCGATCGTTTCGCCAAGCATTGACGCACTGTCGGACGTCACGATGAAACGATCCGCCAGGGCCAGCACGGCCTGATAAGGGTTTTCGGCGGCGTTCCATGGGCAGAGGATCGCCGGGGCCTGCAATCCATTGCCGATTTTCTCCACGACACCTTTCGGCGTGCGCGGCGAACCCAGAACCAGGAAGGAGCCGCCCGAGGTGGCGGCAAGGCGGTTTGCGGCTTCCCTCAGCCGGCCGGTCTCCGCTTTCCCCAGACGCAGCGGATATCGCGGTGCGCCGACGACAATGGCGATCCATGGCCTTGGCAGATGCAGCCAAGCCGCGGACCATCTTGCAAGCGCAGCGGGCTCGACTCGTTGTGGTGTCGCGAATGGCACGAGCGCCTCGGCCACATTCTCCGCTGCAGGCAGGCCGTATTGCGGCGTCGTCACCACCAAATCGAAGGCCGCAAGCGGGGCCCGCGGCCGGCCCAGCTGCACGATTTTGGTGTTTCCTCCGGATTGCTGCTTGATCCAGCGCGCCACCGGTGCCGTTCGTTTGCCCGTGGCGATGACTAAATCGGGCCAGGGCGCCGCAAGCTGCGCCGCCGACCGCCCGTACAGGCTTGCAGTGCTCGCTCCCAGCACAATATTCGGCAGATGATGCAATATGTTGAAGGCCAGCGGCTTGGGCAAGACCGTCCAGCCCAGCCGGGACGCCAGCTCCCGGGCCTGGGCGTTATCGCCGCTGCGCGCTCCTTGCAGAACCCAGATGACACGTTCCTTGGAGGGCGTCATGGCGCTCCCATAGCCGAAGATTTGCCGGTCCGGCAACCGAAAAGGCCTGGCCGAGCTTGAGTCGGAGGACGGCTGTCTCTATCTTGCCGCGCCGGCCCACCCGCTTCCGGATTGCAATTTCCCCTCATGCGAAAAGTCCTTGGCATTTTCTTCGGCGCCCGCGAAACGCGCCCGTTTCTGGTTCTTTTTTGTCTCCTGCTGGCCAGCATCGCCGAAATCGCCAGCATCGGCACGTTGCTGCCGGCCGCGACGTCGATCGCGGGTGGCGAGGCCCAAGGCTCCTCGCAGCTCAACACCACGGTACGGATGCTGATCGGTCAAATCGGCGTCACTCCGAGCCTGGGCAACATGATTGTCCTGGTCGCCGGCTTCATGATGCTGAAATCGCTGCTCTCCTTCGCCGCACTGTCCTATGCCGGCATATCCGCCGCGCGCGTATCGATCGCGCTCCGCCGCCGGCTTATTGCGGCGATCTTCGACGCGCGTTGGAGTTTCTATGCCGATCAGAGCGGCGGCAGGTTTGCCAACACCATCAGCAATGACGCCGGACGCGCCGGCGATGCCTACCTTCTCGCGGCGCAGGTTGTCGCCTATGCGGTACAAGTCGTCGTCTACGCGCTGATAGCCGTTGCCATTGATTGGAAGCTCGCCTTCATGGGCCTTTTGGCCGGCGCCATCATTGCCGTCGGCATGGGCGGGCTCATCCGCATATCGCGGCGCGCCGGCTACAAGCAGACCGATCACACCCGCGATCTGACCGTCATCATGGTCGATATGCTGGGCAACATCAAAGCCCTGAAAGCCATGTCGCGCTACCATTCAATTTTGAGCAGCATGACGCAAACCCTGCGCCGTCTGAAACGTTCGTTGGTGACGCGCGAACTTGCGCGACAGGGCTTGCTGCAGGGCAGCGACGTATTGATCGCCATGCTCATCGGCGCCGTCGTCTATTTTGCCCACAGCTGGTGGCACACGCCGCTTCCTGAGCTTCTGGTCAGCGGTATCGTCTTTTTTCAGATCGTTTCCATTACCTCGAAACTGCAACGATTTCTCCAGCAATCGGTGCAGATCGAGAGCGCTTATCTGCGCACCCTTAACTTGATCGAGCTTGCCGAGGAGAACCGCGAGGTTCGGACCGGAAAGGGGCAGCCGGCGCCGGGTGCCACCTGCCGGTTCGAGCGCGTGACTTTCGCTCATGGCGATATGCCCGTCGTGTCCAATGTTTCGCTGGAGATTCCAGCCAAGGGCATCACCGTCCTCAAGGGCCCTTCGGGGTCCGGCAAGACCACCATCATCGACCTGCTGATCGGCCTGCATGAAGCCCAATCGGGGCGCATCCTGATCGGCGCCACGCCGATCGGCGACATCGACATTGAAGCCTGGCGCCGCAGTATCGGCTACGTGCCCCAGGAATTAAGCCTGCTGCATGCCAACATCCGTGACAATATCGCGCTCGGCGATGCGTCGGTTTCGGATGCCGATATCGCTGCCGCCTTGGCCCAGGTCGACGCGGCGGGATTCATTGCGGCATTGCCCAAGGGGCTGGATACCGACGTCGGAGAAATGGGCGGAAAACTTTCCGGCGGCCAGCGCCAGCGCATTTCTCTGGCCCGCGCTCTCGTCACCAAGCCGGATATGCTCATTCTCGACGAAGTCACCAGCGCCCTCGATCCCGCGACCGAGAAGGCCATTGTCGAAAACATTGCCGGATTGGCCGGCCGTTATACGATCGTCGCAATTACCCACCGTCCGGCGTGGACGGCGATCGCCGACCGGCTCTACGAAGTGTCCCGGGGCCGCGTCAAGCTTTCCCGCGCCGCCGGAAAATCTTCGAGAAAGGCGAAGCACCCGGTAACCCGGCCATCGGTCAAGCGGCGGCGGGCGATTGTAGGCTCGGCGTCGTGATTGCCGTCACGGCTTCGGACGTCTCTCCCCGCCGGCCAGGAGCCGCAGAATTGGAAAT
>JANMQL010000344.1:0-2034 GCA_031370475.1 Hyphomicrobiales bacterium
AACGAGCGCATCACCGACGGCGGCTTTCTCCGAACCATGTTCCTCACCGGTGCGCTGACCGCGGGCGTGTCGTTTGCGGTCTATCTCTACGCGCTAAAATACGAGACGCCCGAGGTGGCCCGCACGCACGCCTTCGCCGCGCTGGTCTTCGCCGAACTGCTGCGCTCCTTCGGTGCCCGAAGCGAGACGCGCCCCATCTGGCGGATGAATTTGCTCTCGAACATCAACCTGCTCGCGGTCGTGGCGGTATCGTTCGGCATCCAAGTCTGGAGCCATCACAACGCCACGCTTGCGAAGTTTCTCAAGACCTCGCTCATGTCCTTTGGCGATTGCCTGATGATCCTGGCCGTTTCGTCCGTGCCGCTTCTCGTCCTCGAAGCACGGAAGGTTTTCACGCGCCAGCGCCCTGCACGAGGCCCGGCATGAGTCTGCCCGGGGATTTCCCGAAACTTAATGCCCTGCCGCGTGCTCTGCCGCTTGGTCAGGTGCCGGGTGGCACCCGCAGCCGGTGCCGCAGCCGCCAACGCTTTCGCCGGCAGGGACGGGTTCACCGACGATGCGGACGGCGAATTTCATGTCCTGCAGGGCGATGTGTTCGCGGACGGCGGTGATAAAGTGCTCGGTCATCGAGTCAGGCGGGACGGCGCAGTCTAGCTGGAGTCGGACGGGCTTGCCGGCGAGGTGCGGGAAGGCGTCGGTCATCTCGCCGTCGAGGGCGAAGCTGAGGTAGGAGTTCACTTTTTCCTGAAGCTGGAAAAGGCGCTCCTCGGAGCCGTCCCACGGGCGCGGCTCGACCATGATGAGGACGGCTTCGCCGGTCTCGCCGTCGAAGGCAAGGGCGTCGAGGCCGCGCGGGTTTTCGACACCGAAGGCGCCGGGCTTCTCGGAATCGGGTTCGGGTGAATGGGGCTGGCAGCAGGAGTCGCTCACGGCGCAAAGGGATGGACGAGGAGGTGCGGTCTGTCAAAGACTGCGCGCATGAAAGCGATCCGCATGAAGGCCTTTGGCGGCCCGGAAGTCCTCGAACTGTGCGATGTGCCCGACCTCCAGCCGGGGCCCGGACAGGTGCTCGTCCGGCTGATGGCCGCGGGGGTGAATCCGGTAGAGACCTATATAAGAGCGGGCACCTACGCGAAGCTGCCTCCACTGCCCTACACGCCGGGTTCGGACGGCGCGGGCGTGGTGGAAAGTGTGGGCGCGGGCGTGGACCAGCGGCTCCAGCCGGGGCAGCGCGTATGGGTAGCGGGGAGCGTGACAGGAACGTATGCCGAACAGGCGGTGTGCGATGCGTCCAAGGTGTTCGCATTGCCAGACCGCGTCACTTTTGAAAAAGGCGCAACCCTGGGCATCCCCTGCTCCACCGCCTATCGGGCGCTCTTCCAGCGCGGCGGCGCAAAGGCCGGCGAGACCGTCCTGGTGCATGGCGCGACGGGCGGCGTTGGCGTGGCAGCGGTGCAGTTCGCAAAGGCGGCGGGACTGAAGGTGCTGGCGACCGGCGGGAGCGAGGCCGGGCGCACGATGCTGGCCGGACTCGGGGTGGATGGGATTTTCGACCACACTGCCGCCGAGTATGCGGATGCGATCCGGGCGGCTACGGGCGGCAAGGGCGTGGATGTCGTCATCGAGATGCTGGCCAACGTGAACCTCGCCCGTGACCTTTCCCTGCTCGGTCGCGGAGGCCGGGTGGTGGTGGTCGGCAACCGGGGAAGCGTCGAAATCAATCCGCGCGACCTGATGCTGCGCGATGCCGATGTCCGGGGTGTGATGGTCTCGAACACTCCGCCCGCTGAACTGGCCGAGTGCCACGTGGCAATTGCGCAAAGCCTTGCCGAAGGCCGGCTCAGTCCCATCATTGGCCAGATTCTTCCGCTGGACCAGGCAGCGGAAGCCCACCGCGCCGTCCTCGCAGCCGGTCACCGAGGGAAGATCGTTCTGCGCATGACTGACCGCCAGTGAGCAGGGATTCTGAATTTTTTGAAAGATACCCGGGCTTTCGGGAGTTATTCACCGCGTGACGGTGCTTCCAACAGGGAA
>JANMQL010000352.1:0-7775 GCA_031370475.1 Hyphomicrobiales bacterium
TCCCCGAACGCAAGCTCATCCTCGATGCCCACGGCCTGATCGAGCGCGTGGTCACTCCCCTCCGCCTCGATGCCCACAAGCTCATCGAGGAATTCATGATCCAGGCCAATGTCGCCGCCGCCGAGGAGCTGGAGGCGAAGCAAACGCCGCTCATCTACCGCGTCCACGAGCCGCCGAGTGCCGAGAAGCTCCGCGCCTTGGCCGAATTCCTGCGCACCGTGGAGATGAGCATTCCGCTCGGCCAGGTCATGCGGCCCAAGCATTTCAACCGCATTCTGGCCGAGGTGCGCGGCAAGGATTACCAGCATCTGGTCAACGAGGTGGTGCTGCGCACCCAGGCCCAGGCGGTCTATGCGCCGGGCAACAAGGGCCATTTCGGTCTCTCGCTCCACCGTTATGCGCATTTCACTTCGCCCATCCGCCGCTATGCCGATCTGATCGTGCATCGCGCTTTAGTCTCGGCCCTGGGCTTCGGCGATGATGGTCTGTCCACGGATGATATATCCCGGCTCGAGGAAACCGCCGGCATGATTTCCGATGCCGAGCGCCGCGCCATGGCGGCCGAGCGCGAAACCGTCGACCGCCTGATTGCCTCCCATCTCGCCACCCAGACCGGCGCGGTGTTCCGCGGCCGCATCGGCGGCGTCGTCGGCGCCGGGCTCTTTGTGACTCTCGACGATTCAGGCGCCGACGGTTTCGTGCCGGTGTCGACACTGGGCCGTGACTATTTCGTCTATGACAAGACCCGCCATTCGCTGGTGGGTGAACGCAGCGGCGAGACCTGGCAATTGGGCGACCGCCTCGAAGTCCGTCTCGTCGAAGCCGCCCCCGTCTCCGGCGGCTTGCGCTTCGAGATCGTCTCCGAGGCCCGCGCCGGCAAGCCGCTCCCCCGCCGCGCCGCGCGCCACCATCGCCAGACGTCCAAGCCGCGCGGGCGGCGGCGATGAATGTCGCGCCGCAGCTCCCCCGCGATGCCGCCACGCTCATCGTCATCCGCCGCGACGGCGGGCACCCTCGTATTCTGCTCGGACAGCGCCACGGCTCGCACGCCTTCATGCCCAATAAATTCGTCTTTCCCGGCGGCCGCTTCGATGTCGCCGACAGCCGCGTGCGCCCCGCCCGCGATCTTCATGCGGCAACGCTTGCCAAGCTGATGATCCGCATGCGCGTCAGGGCGTCGGCGGCGCGGGCCCGCGGCCTTGCCCACGCGGCGGTGCGCGAGGCCTTCGAGGAAACCGGATTGCTGGTCGGACGCAGCAGCCGCGAAGCCCCGCCCGATCTTTCGGGCCTCGTCTTCTTCGCCCGCGCCATAACGCCGCCCGGCCGCAGCCGCCGCTTCGACTCGCGCTTCTTCGTCGCCGATGCCGCGAGTGTTGCCAATCTCGACCGTCCCGAACATGCGGGCTCCGGCGAACTGCTCGATCTAAGCTGGTTCCGTCTCACCGAGGCTCTCGCCCTCGATCTCCCGGAAATCACCAAGGACATTCTCGCCCGCCTCGCGCCCTGGCTCGATCGCGGCCGCCTCCCCGGCCACGATTGTCCGGTGTCGTTTCAATATTCCCGCCGCGGGACCTGGCATGAAGAGACGATTTGAACCGCTTGCCTTGACTTTGCCCGGGCTTTCGGGTCTATCCGCACCAAATCCCGCTCGGAGACCGAAATGGCCAAAGGCAACGTCATCAAGATCAAGCTGCAGTCGACCGCAGACACCGGATATTTCTACGTCACCCGCAAGAACTCGCGCACCAAGACCGAGAAGATGTCGCTCAAGAAATACGATCCCGTGGCGCGCAAGCACGTCGAGTTCAAGGAAACCAAGATCAGGTAATCCGGTTTTCATCGCACTTCAGGGGGCACCGCCGATCGCGGTGCCTTTTGCATTTTCAGGTTCGGGAAAGGTGCCGGCCCGGGGCAAGGGGATCGAGGAGGCCACTCGGTTCCGTCCCGGGCCGGCTAAGCCCCACGTCTCAGGAGATGCGGCGGACCTGATCCGTGGAGCATGTCATGAAGCCCTTCTTGCGGGCCTCGATGAAGGTGCTGGCGGGACGGAAGTGAAAGTGTCGAAGTGCCTGTGCCGCCCCGCCGGAGGTCTGTTTGGGAGCCTGGATTGGGGCCTCCGGACAGCTCCGAATTCTTTTAAACTTTTACTCGAAAACGGCGCAGTTTTCCAGTTCAAGTATTGGTAAATACTTGGTTTTCCGGATTAACCTGAATCGTTATGGTAAATTAGGCCGAAGCCGGCCCCTCATCCACATCCGGCAGATGCATTTCCAATGGCATCTGTTCGTCGCCCTCCAGCGGGTCTTCGTCGGGGGCCAGTTCGTCGCTGGCATGGGGCGTGGGAATATCGAATCCCGGCGGCAGATTGCCGTCGAGCAGGCCCGCCCCCTTCAATTCCTGCAGGCCCGGCAGATCGCTCATGCTGTTAAGGCCGAAATGGGCCAGGAACGCCGCCGTCGTGCCATAGGTTACCGGCCGGCCCGGACTTCGGCGGCGGCCGCGCATCGTCACCCAGCCGATCTCCAGCAGCATGTCGAGCGTGCCCTTGGAAATCGCCACGCCGCGGATGTCCTCGATGTCGGCGCGCGTCACCGGCTGGTGGTAGGCGACGATCGCCAGGGTTTCCAGCGCCGCCTTGGACAGCCGCTTCTGTTCCACCGCCTCGCGGCGCAGGATGAAGCTCAGATCGTCCGCCGTGCGCAGCGTCCACTTGCCGGCGATCTCGACCAGATTGACGCCGCGGTTGGCGTAATTGGCTTTCAGGTCGGCAAGCAGGGATTCCGCATCCGCGCCGTCCGGCAGCGAACTCTTGATCTTGTCGATGCCGATGGGCTCCGCCGCCGCGAACAGCAGGGCTTCGACGATCCGCAGATGCTGGTTACGGTCGGCGCGCGGATGCATGGTCACCGAGGCCGCCTCCGCGCCGTCGTCGCTCGTGTCCATCGGGGTTGCCTGCGCGCTTGTCTGAACCATCGTCATACCCCTAAAATCCCCTTACGCCACCCGCGCCCGGCGCATGTAAAGCGGGCCATAAGCATCGTCCTGGCGCATTTCGATCAATCCCTCGCGCGCCAGTTCGAGACTCGCCGTGAAACTCGAGGCCCTGACCGAACGGCGCAGTTCCGGATCGTCGAGATAATCGGCAAGCCAGCTATCGAAAACACCCCAGTCGTCCATCGCCCCAATCAGGCGCTCCAGCGCCACCCGCGCCTCCTTGATCGAGAAGGCCGGCAACTTGTGCACCGTATAGCTTTGATGCCGGAGCCGGCGCTGCCGCCGCTCCGCATAGGCCTTGAGCAGATCGATGAGATTGTCGGCATATTCGCGCTTCGTCTCGAATACCAGGGGCTCCGGCGCGCCGCGGCCGAACACGTCGCGGCCGAGCAGATTGCGCCCCATGAGCCGTGCCGAGGCCTCGCGCATCGCTTGCAGTCGCCGCAGCCGGAAGGCCAGCCGCGCCGCCATGTCCTCGGCCGGGTTTTCGTCCGCATCGCCGGCAGCGGGAATGAGCAGGCGCGATTTGAGATAGGCGAGCCAGGCCGCCATCACCAGATAATCGGCGGCGAGTTCGAGCTGCAGCTTGCGGGCCCGCTCGATAAAGGCGAGATATTGCTCCGCCAGCGCCAAAATGGAAATCTGCGACAGATCGACCTTGTGGTGGCGGGCGAGTTCCAGCAGCAGGTCGAGCGGACCCTCGAAACCACGCACGTCGACGATCAGCGTGTCGCCGGTCTCGCCCACGGGATCGCGCCGCAGCGGACCTTCGCCGTCGGGCCATTGGCCCGTAGACTCATCGGTGATTTGGCCGCTCAAAGCTGTCTCCACTGCCACTCCCCAAGGTCTACCAAGCCCGGGCCGCTGATTCGACCGCCGCCATCGACTTTATCCCCAGGTTCACTCCGATACGAGAGCCTCAAGATCGGCCAGCGCCGCCCGGACGTCGTAGGCTTGTGGCTTTCGCGCCGATTTGAGCGCCGCCTTGGCGCGCCGCAATGCCTTGCCCTTCAGTACGCCCGCCGCCGCCGCCACCTGTTGCATTTCACCAAGCTCGCCGTTGCAGTGCAGGATCACGTCGCAACCCGCCTTGAGTGCCTGAACGCATCTCTCGGCCAAGCTGCCGGTGAGCGCCGTCATCGACACATCGTCGGTCATCAGCAGTCCGCGAAACCCGATGTCTTCGCGGATCGCCGATTTGACGATCTTGCGCGACAGGGTCGCCGGGAATTTGGTGTCGAGCGCCGTATAGACCACATGCGCCGTCATCGCCATGGGCGCGTCGGCGAAGGCGGCGAAGGACGGAAAATCGCTCTGCCGCAAGTCTTCCAGTCCGGCATCGACCACGGGCAAGTTTAGATGGCTGTCGGCCATGGCCCGGCCATGGCCGGGAATATGCTTGATCACCGGCAGCACGCCGCCGTCCATCAGTCCCGCCGCATGGGCCCGCGCCAGTACCATGACCTGCTCGCGGTTGAGGCTGTAGGCCCGGTCGCCGATCACGTCATGGCTGCCCGGTTGCGGAACATCGAGCACCGGAAGACAGTTCACGGTGATGCCCGCAATAATCAAATCGTCCGCCATCAAGCGGCCGGCATGGCGCGCCGTGCGCAATGCGGCAACCGGATCGCGCCCGTAGAGGTCGCCAAAGGCGCTCGCTTTCGGATATTTTCGCCAGGCTTTGGATGGAGGGCCCAGGCGCTGCACCCGTCCCCCTTCCTGATCGACGAACACCGGTGCGTCGCGGCGCCCGACGGCCATGCGAAATGCCGACGTCAGGGCTTTCAACTGCTCCGGCGTTTCGCAATTGCGTCTGAAGAGAATCAGTCCCCACGGATTGGCGCGCTGGAAAAAATCCGTCTCCGGCGCCGACAGAACCGGTCCGGCACAACCGGTGATGAAAGCGCCGATGCGCTGCATGAGGGCCGGCGCGCGCCGCTACTGCTTGCGGATCAGGCAGTCGCGCTCGCCGGCGGCCACCAGGGAATTGCACAGTTTAGAGGCGGAATCGCGCGATGCCATGGGCCCGAGACCCAGGCGATAGCGGGTACTTCCCAAGACCGCCGCCTGGCTGATGCGCGGCGGCAAGCCGCCGATGATGCCGGGATACTTGGCTTTCAGCCGGGCATATTCGGTCTGCGCTTCCGCCTCGCTGCGGAACGAGGCAAGTTGAACCACATAGCCGCTGACCGTCGTGCCGGTCGCGCTTTTCTGTTGCGGTGCCGGCTCGGGGAGCGAGGCGACCTGTTGATCGGGGGCGGCGGCGGAAGTATCCGTGCCCGCGGTTGCGGATTGCCCGGTGGCGGTCTCCGTCGAGCCGCTCTTGCTGGTCGTCTGCAGAAGATCGAACAGGGTTTTCTTCTTTTTCGTCTCGGGCGGCGCGGTGGCCGAGGCGGTGTCCGTCGTGGACGCCGGTGGAACATATTCGGCCGGCGGCACGAGAACCACGGGTTCCGAACCCGCCGCCGCTTGTCCGGCCGCCTGCTCTTTGCCCGTTGTCTTCTTCGCCGTTACCGCCGTTTTCTTCGCGACTGGCGCCGCCGGCTGGCTCTCCGGTTCGGAGATGACGTCTTCGGGAGCGACCGGAGCCGGCGCGACTTTCTCCGCAGCCGGCTGCGGCGGCGGCAATGCCACCGCCGTCGAATCCGGTTCCGCCGCGGTTGCGGGCTCCGCCACTACATCCTTCCCGGTGGACTTCATCGCCACGGTCTGCTCGCCGGATGCCGGAGGAATCGCGCCTTGCGTATCGTCGCCCGGCGGCGGCGGCAGGGCCAAGGGCTCGGACTCGCTATCCGGAGCGGTTGTGACAGGAAGCGGATCCTGGTTGCCGCCGGAAGCGGCGGGCGGCTGCGAGTCGGGGGCAACCGGCGTATCTTCGGCCGGCGCGATCTTCTCGCCCGTCACTTCCTGATCGCCGACGATGCGATCGTAGATCTGCTTCTTGTTGGCGGCGCCGTTTGCCGCGCCGTCCACCGGCTGTTCGGCCGCGGTCTTGGCCGGTTGTTCCGGCGCCGCGACAATCGGTACATTTTCTTCGGACGCCGGCGCCGTTGATGCCACGGTCCTAATGTGGGTCTGATAGTACCAGATGATGCCGAAGGTCGCGACGGCGGCAATCAGCAGGGCGAGCAATAACAGCCACGGTCCGCTGGAGCGGCGGCGATCGTCGTCATAGCCTTCCTCCACTTCGCGATAGGCCGAATTATATTCGCTGGCGCTTGCCCGGCGGCGCGGCCGCGGCACTTCATCCTCGAAGACGTCGCCATATTCGTCCGCGGGAGCGCTCGGCCGCGGCCGGGCCGGCACGTTGCGGGCAAGGCGCGGATCGTTTTCGAGACGGCCGCCGGCGTGGCTGGGAGCCGCTTCCGGTCCGCGCCGAGAGATTTCCTGCCCGGAGTGTCCGGCGCCATATCGCGAGTCGCCATAGCCGGAAGGAACACTTCCAGGCAAATACGAGCGCGGAGGAGAGCCCCCGGCTCTGAACGGCGGCGGCAACTGCCCGGCGGCCGGATCGGCCGGCCGATAACCACTGGGCGCCTGCGGCCGGTACTGTGGCTGAGCCGTTGGCACGGCCGGGCGCGGCGGCGGCAGACGATCACCACCCAACGCCGGCCTTGGGGGAACGAGAGGCGGTGGCGGCGGCGGCAGTGGAATCGTCCGTGGCTTGGACTCGGCTCTTGCCGCGGCCATATCCTCATCGGCAAAAGTAAATTTCGGCCGGACCGGCTCAGTGCGCACCTCGGGCTTTACCCGATTGGACGGTTCTAAAACCGGCGCGGCGTCGGGTGCTACTTTCACTTCGGCCCGATCGCGCGCCACATTCACGCGCTGCTCGGCGAGTTTCTCGGCCGCCGCCCTCTGGCTGCGCAGCTTTTCGGCAAGAGCCTCGGAACTGGGAGCGGCCGGCAATTTCGCCGGCGTGGCGCGCGGCGCCATGGGAGCCGGTTTGGCGACAGGCTGCGGAACCTTGAGTGCCGGCGCCGGCGCAGCAGCTTTGAATTCATCCGAAATCTTCGGCATGTCCTTGCCGGCGATGCCCAGGCGTTCCCGCCAGTTGCGTTTGTCCGCACCCGAGCCGCTGGAAGAATTCTGATCCATTACAAGCTGTTCCGTTCTACATTTCGTCCGCCGGCTTGACACCGAGGATGTGCAGGCCACTCGCCAAAACATAGCGAATCGCGCGCAAGAAGGCGAGACGGGTTACCGTGGTGTTAACGCTATCCTTCAAAATAAATCTTAATTGCGGCGACTCTTTGCCCTTGTTCCATAGCGAATGAAAATCGCTGGCCAAATCATAGAGATAGAAGGCAATCCTGTGAGGCTCGTGAGCTTGGGCGGCGGCTTCGAGAAGGCGCGGATATTCGCCGATCCGGCGGATGACCGCGAGTTCGCCCGGATCGGTCAGCAGGCTGAAGTCCGGCTTGCCCTGGGGCACGCCCTCGGCTTCGGCATTGCGCAACACCGAGCAGGTCCGCGCATGGGCATACTGCACGTAGAACACCGGATTGTCCCTGGATTGCTCCGTCACCTTGGCGAAATCGAAATCGAGCGGCGCCTCGTTCTTGCGGTACAGCATCATGAAGCGGACCACATCGGGGCCTACTTCATCGACCACTTCCCGCAGCGTGACGAATTCACCCGCCCGCTTCGACATGCGCACCGGCTCTCCGGCGCGAAACAGCTTAACCAAATGTCACAACCGGAACACGACTTTCACCGCACCCTTGCCGGCTATCGCCGCCGCCACCGCTTACAAGCGCTTCACATAACCGCCGTGATCG
>JANMQL010000380.1:0-5742 GCA_031370475.1 Hyphomicrobiales bacterium
GAAACCGCCATGCGCGACGCGCTCGCCCGCATCGAGACCGATGGCCACGTCGCGGCACACCCGCGCATGATCCGCATCGAACGGCTCTGACCTCGTTGACCGGTAGCTTCTTAAACGTCGAGCGTTCGGCGAGCGGGCGCCGCTGGAAGGCGCGGCTTGAGGATGCGCGTCTTGCCGAAGCCATTGCCCAGCGCCACGACCTGCCGGAAATTTTGGGACGCGTGCTGGCCGGGCGCGGCGTCGGCATCGACGAGGCGGAAGCCTTTCTCAATCCCACCCTGCGTGGGCTGATGCCGCAGCCCGCGGCGCTGCGCGACATGGAAAAGGGAGCCGAGCGGCTGGCCGACGCCATCATGGGCCATGAGAAGATCGGTGTCATCGGCGATTACGACGTGGACGGAGTATCTTCCGCCGCCCTGCTGCAGGGGTTTCTGCGCGCGGCGGGGAGCGATGCGAGCGTGCATCTGCCCGACCGGCTGACCGAGGGCTATGGGCCGAGCGAGCGCGCCGTGACCATGCTGAAGGAGCAGGGCTGCGAAGTTCTGGTGACGCTCGATTGCGGAGTGGCGGCGCACGATCCCCTGGCCCATGCGGCGGCGCTCGGCTTTGTCACCATCATCGTCGATCATCATCTGGCGGGCGAGCATCTCCCGCAGGCCCATGCGGTGATCAATCCGAACCGGCAGGACGATGTTTCGGGCTTCGGCTATCTGTGCGCCGCCGGTGTCGCCATGATCCTGATCGCCGCGGTCAACAAGATTCTCCGCGCCCGGCAGTGGTATGGCGAGGCGCGGCCCGAGCCCAACATGCTGCAATGGCTGGAACTGGTGGCGCTGGCCACGGTGTGCGACGTGGTGCCGCTCAAGGGCCTCAACCGCGCCTATGTCACGCAAGGGCTCAAGGTGATGGCCAGGCGCGAGAACATGGGACTTGCGGCCTTGGCCGACGTGGCGCGGCTGAAGCGCAAGCCCGACGTTTATGCGCTGGGATTTCTGCTGGGTCCGCGCATCAATGCGGCGGGGCGGATCGGCGATGCGGGGCTGGCGCTCCGGCTTCTCACCACGCGCGACCGCGGCGAGGCCAACCAGATCGCCCAGGAATTGGAGCGGCTCAACCGCGAGCGCCAGGAGATCGAGATCGCCGTGGTCGACCGGGCCGTGGCGCAGGCCGAAGCGGCGCTGGGCAAGGAGCGGCGGCAGACGGTGCTCGTCGTCTCCGGGCAGGGCTGGCATCCAGGTGTGGTGGGGCTGGCGGCGGCCAGGCTCAAGGAACGCTTTCAACTGCCGAGCCTGGTGCTCGCCGAGGACAAGGCGACGGGTCTGGCCGGCGGCTCGGGCCGCTCGATCGGCGGCGTCGATCTGGGCCGGGCGGTGCGCGATGCGCTGGAGGCGGGGCTGATCGTCAAGGGCGGCGGCCATGCCATGGCGGCGGGGCTCAGCGTCGAAACGGCGCGGCTCGGCGAGCTCCGCGCTTTTCTCGAAGACAAGCTTGGCGCCCAGGTGGCGGCGGCTTCCGACCGGGCGCTGGCCATCGACGGGGCGCTGACGGCGAGGGGCGCGACACTCGAACTGATCGAACTTCTGGAACAGGCGGGGCCCTATGGCGCGGGCCATCCAGCCCCGGTCTTCGCCTTTCCGGCGCATCGCGTCGTCTATGCCGACAGGGCGGGCAAGGACCACATCCGCTGCACCCTGGCCGCCGCCGACGGCGCCCGCATCAAGGCCGTGGCGTTTAGGGCGCTGGGCAGCGACATGGGCGAATTGCTGCTGAGCGAGCGCCAGTTTCCGCTGCATATCGCCGGGCGGCTCACCGTCGACGACTGGGGTTCCAGGCGCGAAGCCTCGATCCATATCGAGGACGTGGCGCGAATCGCTTAAGTTTCTACATTTGGGCGATAAACCGGACGGCAATTGTAGGGTGGTTGTGCGCAACGTCTTCGATCAATATTCGCAACCGGAAAACCGCGTCACCCACGCGCTTATGACGGCGCTCAATGAAGATCGTGCTCTGCTCGGCCGCTTCCTGCGGGACCTCGCCAACATTACTCCGCCTTGTCATCCCGGCAAACTGTCGGTTCTCGAACAGCAATATCCCGACGAATTGGAGGCCAGTGAAGACGAGCTGGAGCGGCGCGGCATTCCGGATGGCTGGATTTTCGACGATGACGGCTGGTGCGTCTTCATCGAGATCAAGGTAACCGCGAAACTGTTGGCGAGCCAGATCGGGAATCACCGGCGCGCCGCCGAACGGCAGAAGTTCCGTCATATAAAGGCAATTGCGATCGTCGCGCAGAGTAATGTGCCGTGCCCACCCAATACCGTGTTGCTCGAATGGCGGCATGTCTACGCTTGGCTCTGCGACAATCGCCGTCAAAGCCAGTGGGCGGCACGAACCGCCACATATCTGGAAATCGCCGAAGTGCAATTGATCGATAGGAAAAGTCTGGTGGAGGGCACACTGACCATGTTTTCCGGCTTCCCTTATGGCCTCGATAATCCATTCACCTACACCGACGGCAAGCGGGTTCTCCGGCTCGCCTGTGACGAGTTGCTTGCCCACAAGGACCACAAGGAGTTTAGACGGGAACTTGGCGTTGCCGCCGAGTACTCGCGCCGGGGGGCCATCAAGGGCCGGACCGGCGATCACATTTGGGATTTCTTGGCGCTTGAAGAGTCAACCGAAACGAAGGATTCCACCAAGTTTCCGCATCTGACCTTGGGTATCAACAGGCATGAAGTCAGCGCCATGCTAACGATCCCCGACAAAGTCGCGGGAGGCGCCAGACGCAATCTGAGCGGGCTGAGCGAAGTGGAATTTCAGAAAGCGATCTTGGCCGTGGCGCGTGACATGACACGGTTGTCTCGCAAGGAAATAAACGCCGTTCCGTGGTTTAGCGGCGCCCAGCGCCACTGGCCGTCGCGCAGCGGCGAAGCCGTCATCGACGCCCGAATCGAATTCGACTTGCGCACGGCTATACCCGGAAGCAAACGGCCGAAGTCGCAACCGCTCTGGCTGTCCGCCGCCTATGACAGTTTCGTGAATAGGCGTGGCACGAACTACGAGCTCCAGATCGGCGCGCGGTTTCCCTATGATCGCTGCAAGGAACTCAATGATCCAGGTGCCCTTGAACTGATTACCGGGGCATGGCGGGCCTGCAAGCCGGTCGTCGATTTGCTTCGCGCCTGAGACTTGCCAGCGGCGGCGAAGCCCCCTATAGAGCGCCCGGTTCGCGCCCTTCGTCTATCGGTTAGGACGACAGCCTTTCACGTTGTAAAGACGGGTTCGACTCCCGTAGGGCGCGCCACTTCTCTCATGTCCTTTGCCGTCTTGCATCGAGCGAGAACGCTCCGGCGCCGTGGGCGGCGAGCACGAGGAAGCCGCCGGCGATCGCCAGGTCCTTCCAGAAATGAATTGCCTCGCCCGGGTCGCCGGACCGGCTGTGAAAGATCAGCGCCGTCGAGACGCAGAAGAGGGCGAGCGCCAGGGCGGCGAGGCGGGTCTGCCAGCCGATGGCGACGAGCAGGCCGCCGGCCAATTGGGTTGCGATGGCCAGCGGCAGCAACAGGGACGGCACGGCAAACTGGGCAAGGTAATCGGCGGTGGCGCCATAATTGTTGAAGACGGTCCACACGTCGGTCACGAACAGGGCGGCGAGCAGCAGCCGTCCGAGGAGGTCGAGGCCGGCCAACAATTTATTGCGATCCATGGTGGCACTCGCGCGATTTTGCGGCATTGTAGCGCCAAAGCATGGGGAGTTTCTATGTTCGACGATCTCAAGGGCAAGGCCGTTGTGGTGACGGGCGGGGTGACCGGCATCGGCGGTGCTGCCTCGCTGGCCTTCGCGGCGGCGGGGGCGAAAGTGCTGGCGCAATATTTGGGCGGCGGGCCGGAGTTGCAGGCGGTCGAGGCCAAAGGCGTTGCCACGCTGAAGCTCGATCTGACGGAGGAGGGGGCGCCGGAGACGCTCATCGCCGAGGCGGTGAAGCGGCTGGGGCGGATCGATGTGCTCGTCAACAATGCCGGAAGTCTGGTGGCGCGCACCCAGCGGGCCGATGTGACCGTCGATTTTAACGACCGGGTGGTCGATCTCAATTGCCGCCAGCTCGTGCATTGCTGCCGCCTCGCCGCGGCGGCGATGCGGCGGCAGGGCAATGGCGGAAGCATCGTCAATGTCACCTCGATCGCGGCGCGCACCGGCGGCAGTCCGGGGGCGGGCATCTATGCCGGCGCCAAGGGCTTCGTCTCGGCCTTTTCCAAGACCATCGCCAAGGAACTGGCGGCGGATCGCATCCGGGTCAATTGCGTCTCGCCCGGCACCATCCACACGGCCTTTCACGAGCGCTTCTCGGATGCGGCCAAGCGCGAGGCGGCGCGGCGGAGCATTCCGATGCAGCGGTTGGGCGTCGCCGAGGATTGCGCCGGAACTTTCCTCTATCTCGCCAGCGAAGCGGCCTCGGGCTATGTCACCGGGCAAGCGATCGAAGTGAACGGCGGGCAGTTGATGGCGTGAGCATGGATTTCGTTACGCGCAGAATTTCCGCGAGCCCCGATGCGCTGGCGCCGGACGGGTCGGAGGTGCGCATTCTGGCGGCGGCCACGCGCGGCTCGATGGCGCAATTCACGCTGCCGCCGGGTGCGGTGTCGCGGGCTGTCGCCCATCGCAGTGTGGAGGAAGTGTGGCTGTTCACCGGCGGGCGCGGGCGCTTGTGGAGAAAGCTGGGAGCGCGAGAGGAAACCATCGAAGTCATGCCCGGCGTTTCGATCGCCATTCCGGTGGGCGCAAGTTTCCAGTTCCGCTGCGATGGCGATCAACCGCTCGTCGCCGTCGGCGTCACCATGCCGCCATGGCCGGGCGAGGGCGAAGCCTATGCGGTTGAAGGAATTTGGCCGGCGACGGCGTGAAATGTCCCCTCATCCGGCTCGCTTCGCTCGCCACCTTCTCCCGCAAGGGGAGAAGGGAAATTACCAGGTTCCGGTATTCGCCATGCCGGTCCACGGCTCCTGCAGGGGCAATGCGGCGCCTTTTTGCAGGAGTTCGATGGAAATGCCGTCGGGCGTCTTGACGAAGGCCATGCGGCCGTCGCGGGGCGGGCGGTTGATGACGATGCCGGATTTTTGCAGCCTGGCGCAGTAGTCGTAGATATTGTCGACTTCGAGCGCCAGATGGCCGAAATTGCGGCCGCCGGTGTAGACTTCCGGATCCCAGTTGTAAGTGAGTTCGACCGGCGCATCGGGGCTTTCGGGAGCGGCGACAAAGACCAGGGTGTAGCGGCCCTTGTCGTTCACGTGGCGGCGCTGCTCGACGAAGCCGAGCTTCTTGACGAAGAAATCGAGCGACTTGTCGAGGTCGGAGACGCGGATCATGGTGTGCAGATATTTCATGGGATGTCCTCTTGGCTGAGCGAGACATAGAAGAACTGGCAGCGTTGGTCCAGCGGGCGAGACGCGCCGTGGTTTTCACCGGCGCCGGTATTTCGACCGAATGCGGCATTCCGGATTTCCGCTCGCCGGGCGGCTTCTGGACGCGGCACAAGCCCATCGAATTCGGCGAATTCATGGGCTCGGAAGCGGCGCGGCGGGAAGCCTGGCGGCGCTATTTCGCGATCCGCGACCGCTTCGGCGGGGCGGTGCCGGGGCGGGGACACAGGGCCGTGGCGGAACTGGTGCGGCGCGGCCATGTGAGTGCGGTCATTACCCAGAACATCGACGGCCTGCATCAGGCGTCGGGCATCGCCGCCGACC
>JANMQL010000397.1:0-2353 GCA_031370475.1 Hyphomicrobiales bacterium
GCGCTGCTCGGCGGGCACATAGACGCGGTGGCCGACGCCACCGGCTGGGGACCGCTGGTGAATTCAGGACAACTGCGGTTGCTGGTGACTTGGAGCGCCGTGCGCAGCAAGAACTGGCCAAATATTCCGACCTTGAAGGAAACCGGCGTCGATCTGGTTTCGAATTCGCCGTTCGGACTTGCCGGGCCGAAAGGCATGGACCCGAAGGTCGTGAAGATACTGCACGACGCGTTCAAGAAAGGCGCGGAGGATCCGGCTTACATTGAATCGATGGCGAAGCTCGACCAGGAAGCGGCCTATATGAGCAGCGATCAGTATCGCCGTTTCGCACTTGAGCAACTGGTCGAGCAGAAGAAGCTGATCGCGGATCTCGGCCTCAACTATAAGGACTAGAGGCAAGAAAAAAAGCGGCAGACCGGAAGGCCTGCCGCTTTTGATTCTGCCCGCCGATCGACTAGCGATAGACGTATGTGACTCGTCTTGTCGCCCGATCGACCAGAACCGGCTGGCTGTTCACGTAGGCATAATCGTAATCGTAGCCAGGCACCGGATTGATCGCGACTTCTTCCGGCAGGCCCAAGCCCTCGACCGCTTCGCCATCGAGATAGACCGGGTCGACCGGATGGCTGGTGACGTAAGTCCGAACGGTCGGCGGCGGGCTTAGCACCAGCGGCTGCCGCGCCGGATCGGATCTGACGAAAGTGCCGACGATCCGTGGCGGGCGCACGGCCGCGCTGCCGCTTGTCACTGGCGCCTCGGTGTAGATCACTCTCGGAACCTGTTCGGGGTCCTCGGCGATCACCAGCGAACGACCGGACAAGTTGGCCGTCAGGTATTGCGCATAGGCCCAGCCTTCGTGGCCGTTATAACTGACCTGGCACCACAGGCTGTCCTGGATGCAGCCTATGATCGTGGCTTTGCCACGCACCGGAATGGCGCCGATCACGGCGTATTGCGGCCCAGGACCGGAACGGACGTTGAGCGGGATCGTCGCCTCGGCAAGGGTCGCCGCCGATGCGGCGCCGGCGAGTGCGGACGTCGCCATCAAAGTGGCAGCAAAGATCGTGCTTCGGTACGGCATGATCGTAACCTCCAAAAATTTGTGGAATCGATACGGTAACGCCGCCGCCATCGACATGTTCCGGCAACGGATGGAACCAAAGTTCCGCCTTGCCTCATTGCGCGGCAGTGAACTGGGATCAGTATCCGACGACGCTGCCGTGCAGATCGTATTCGTCGGCACGTTCGATCTTGACGGTCGCGATTTCGCCGACCCGCAACGGTCGGCGGCTTGCGACGTAAACCGCGCCGTCGATTTCCGGGGCGTCGGCCATCGAGCGGCCCTTTGAGACCGTGGGCCCGGCTTCGTCGATGATGACCTGCTGGCGCGTGCCGACTTTGCGCTTGAGCCGGCGCGTGGAGATCTTCTGCTGCGCCTGCATGAAGCGGTGCCAGCGTTCTTCCTTGACGTCGTCGGGAACGGCGTCGCCGAGATTATTGGCCACGGCGCCGCGCACCGGCTCGTATTTGAAGCAGCCGACGCGATCGAGTGCGGCTTCGTCGAGCCATTGCAGCAGGAACTCGAAATCGGCATCGGTCTCGCCGGGAAAGCCGACGATGAAGGTCGAGCGCAGCGTCAGGTCGGGACAGATTTCGCGCCAGCGCGCGATGCGCTCCAGCGTCTTTTCCTGCGCGGCCGGGCGCTTCATGCGCTTGAGCACGTCGGGCGCCGCGTGCTGGAACGGGATGTCGAGATAGGGCAGCACTTTGCGCTCCGCCATCAGCGGAATGACGTCATCCACATGCGGGTAGGGATAGACGTAGTGCAATCTGACCCAGATGCCGAGTTCGCCCAGCGCGCTCGCCAGATCGATGAACTTGGCGCGCAGGTCGCGGCCGCGCCATTGGCTGGTCGCGTATTTGATGTCGACGCCGTAGGCCGAAGTGTCCTGCGAGATCACCAGCAGTTCCTTCACGCCGGCGGCCGCGAGCTTCTCCGCTTCGCGCATCACGTCGACGGCGGGGCGCGACACCAGATCGCCGCGCAGCTTCGGAATGATGCAGAAGGTGCAGCGGTTGTTGCAGCCTTCGGAAATTTTCAAATAGGCATAGTGCCGCGGCGTCAGCTTGATGCCTTCCGGCGGCACCAGATCGAGGAACGGATCGTGCCGCGGCGGCACCGCGCGATGCACCGCGTCGAGCACGCTTTCGTATTGCTGCGGGCCGGTGATCGCCAGCACTTCGGGATAGGCCGCTGAAATGTCCTCGGGGTCGGCGCCCTTGCAGCCGGTGACGTTGACCTTGCGGTTTTCCTTCAGCGCCTTGCCGTTGGCGCCGAGCGACTCCGCCTTGG
>JANMQL010000434.1:0-12243 GCA_031370475.1 Hyphomicrobiales bacterium
ATGGATCAGACGACGGACCCGCAGTCCAGGCAGATCGAAGCACTGGCGGCGGAAACGATCATGCGCGGTCTCGGGGCCCGGGTGACGGCTTCCCATTGTCCGACGCTTTCCAGCGTCAACCCTTATTACGCCAGCAAGCTGATCGACCAAATCGCGCAATCGCAAATGAGCATCATGGTTCAACCGATGCAGGCCGCAACCTGCTGGGGGCTCATGGCTCCAATCGGAAAATTGCTTGCGGCAGGCATCAACGTCGCGCTGGGCCAGGATTGCGTTCTCGACCCGTGGTACCCATTCGGCAAATGCGATATGCTGGATATCGCCCATATGGCCGCCACTTTTGGAAGTGTTCTCAATAGTATGGGAAAGCGGCGCTTGTTCGACGCCATTACGGAGTCCGGTGCGCGGGCGCTCGGACTGTCTGAATATGGACTGAAGGTCGGCGGCCCCGCCGATTTCGTCGTGCTACAGGCGGCAAGTTCCGAAGAGGCAATAAGATTGAGACCGCCTCGCCTGGCGGTCATCCGCGGCGGCATCGTCATATTCCGCCAGGAGCCGCGGGAGGCCAAGCTGATGCTCGGCAAACGCGAGATTTCCGTCAACATGTCCAAAAGTCATGTGGTCGCTTGATCTGCAAGGAGCGCGGCAGGACCGCTTCGACTAGCCGTTCGGCGATATTTCCTGTGGTGCTGCGCAAATCTTTAGCCTAACATTTTTGCCGGATCGGCCAATGAGAGCCGGTCGCCGCAGAGGAGGGAAACGTCATGAATTCACTCATCACCCGCCGCCGCTTCGTACAAGGCGGCTTGACACTTGGAATGTTGCCGCTCCTGCCGGCCGCAGCGCGCGCCGCAACGAAAATCAAGGTTGCCGGAGTTCACGCCTCGCCGGTTGAAAACGCCTGGAACTCGCGGGTCCACCTGGCCCTGAATTCGGCGGCCAACGATGGGCTGATCGATTATGTATTCTCCGAGGGAGTCTCCGCCACGGATTATCCGCGCGCCATGCGCGAGTATGCGGATCAGGGCGTGCAGCTCATCTGGGGTGAATCCTATGCCGTGGAAACGGAGGCCCGCCAGGTTGCCGCCGACTATCCGAAGACGGCATTCCTGCTGGGTTCCTCGGGCGGTCCCCAGGGCGACAATTTCGGCGTTTTCGGTACACGCACCCACGAAGCCTGCTACCTCGCCGGCATCCTCGCCGCGAAACTTTCCAAGACCGGCACTTTTGGATCGGTGGGCGGATATCCAATCCCGGAAGTCAATCTGGTGATCAATGCGTTCCGTTTGGGTGTCAAGGAACTGAGGCCCGATGCCAAGTTCCTCAACGGCTTCATCGGTACCTGGTTCGATCCTGCCAAGGCCAAGGAAGCAGCTCTCGCCCAGATCGATGCCGGCGCCGACGTGCTCTATGGCGAACGCATCGGAACCGCCGATGCCTGCAAGGAGCGCGGCGTGCTGGCGATCGGCTCCCTCATCGATTTCACCGCCCAGTATCCGGGTACGGTTTTCGCCAATGCCGTGTGGAATTTCCGCCCGACCGTCGACGCCATCGTTGCCGACGTTGTCGCCGGCAAACCGGTCGGCCGCGACTACACCGAATATTCATTCATGAAGTATGGCGGCGCCGAACTGATCTATACCAAGGACAATATCCCTGCCGACTCGATCGCGGCCATGGAAGCCAAGCAAGCGGCCATCAAGGCGGGCGGTTTTGACGTGCCCCAGGACATGACCGAACCAACGTAGGAGCCAATTGTGAATCCGCACGGTGCGATGCTTCGCGGATTCGATACGGCACGTGCGCAGGATGCAACGTTTCTCGCCGCCGCCATCGGCAGCGGCGAGACGGCTGCCACTGCGGTAATGCGGGCCTCGCTTGCGCGCATCGCCGGGCGCGCCGATCTCGGAGCGGTGCGCCGGGTCGATGCGGAGATGGGCCTCGCTCATGCCGAGGCCTGCGACAGGCAGATGGGAAAGGCGCCCCGCGCGCAATTCGCCGGCGTGCCGTTGCTGATGAAGGATCTTGGCAATGCCGCCGCCGGCCTGGCGCCCGTGGCGGGCTCGCCCGCTCTTCTCAAGCGCATGACGCCGCCTGCCGACGACAGCGAACTGGTCAGGCGGTTTCGGGGAGCCGGATTGATACCCTTCGGCCTGACCACAACACCCGAATTCGGCCTGGCGCTATCGTCCGAGCCGCCGACCGGGCCAGTCGCCAAAAATCCCTGGAATCTCGCGCTGACACCCGGAGGATCGTCGGGTGGTGCCGCGGCCGCCGTGGCGGCCGGCCTGGTGGCCATGGCGCACGCCACCGACGCGGCGGGGTCGATCCGCGTGCCCGCGGCGTGCTGCGGACTCGTCGGACTGAAGCCCACGCGCGGCGCCACGCCAAACGGCCCGGCATTCAACAATCACCTCATGGGTCTGGCCGGCGAACTTGTCCTGGCGCGTTCGGTTCGCGATGTGCAAAGCGTGCTCATGCTGTGCACCGGAAAATCGCAAGGGCCCTCGCCCGATCCCGAACTGGGTGCGAACCCGGCTGGAGTTGGGCTGCGCATTGGCGTGGTCGACTCGGCGCCGGGAATGACCGGCATCGGACGGGAACAGGTGGAGGCAATCGCCAGTGCGGCAGATTTGTTCGAGCGCCACGGCCATCGTATCTTGCGCATCGATGCGGATCGGCTGGCGGGGCACGCCATGCGCTCCAACTCGATCGCGCGAAAGGTGCTTTCGGTTTCGCTCGCCGGCTGGCTGGATAGTTTTTCAGTGCAAGATGCGGAGATTTCGGCGCTCGCCAGCGCCACGGCAAACGAGGGCCGGCGTCTGTCCGCCGCCGCTCTCTTCGCCGCCGATCGGGACGGTGTGCTGATCGCCCATGCACTGTGGCGCCTGTTCGAGACCGTCGATGCCGTTATCACTCCGGTTCTCTCCGCCGCACCGCCGGCGATTGGCGCCTTTCCCACCGACCATGAAGACGTGGCCACACATTTCGCCCGCATGGCCGCCTTGGCGCCCTATGCGGCACTGGCGAATGTTGGCGGAATACCGGCGCTATCGGTGCCCCATGGCAGCGACTGCAACGGATTGCCGCTGGCCATCCAATTGGCCGGACCCATGGGTGCGGAAGTCCGGCTCCTGGAACTGGCCGCCATCCTCGAGCGCGGCCGGCCGTGGTCATACCCGTGGAGCATCGCCGGAACTGCCGCATGAACCGGAACATCGCGCTCGAACTCAAAGGCATTACCAAGACGTTTGGCGCGCTCAGAGCCAATTCCGACATCTCGCTTGTGCTGCATGAGGGCGAGGTGCTGGCGCTGCTGGGCGAGAACGGAGCCGGCAAGACCACCCTGATGAATATTTTGTTCGGCCATTATGTCGCCGATGCGGGTTCAAGTGTAGTGTTCGGCAAGGCGCTGCCGCCGGGCAGCCCGCGCGCGGCAATCGCTGCCGGCGTTGGCATGGTTCATCAGCATTTCACGCTCGCCGCCAATATGACAGTTCTCGAGAACGTCATGATCGGTACCGAATGGCTGGGATCCTGGCGCAGCAATCGGGATGCCGGGCGCGACAAGCTCGTGGCCATCGCGGAAAAATTCGGGCTTATCGTCGATCCCGCCGCCCGCATAGGCGATTTGTCGATTGGCGAACGTCAACGGGTGGAGATCCTCAAGGCCCTCTACCGCGATGCACGCATACTCATTCTGGACGAACCTACCGCGGTTCTGACGCAAATCGAGGCGGAACGGCTCTTCGTAACCTTGCGCGGCATGGCCAAGGATGGGCTGTCGCTGGTATTCATCTCCCACAAGCTGGGTGAAGTCATGCAGGCCGCCGATCGCGTGGTGGTGCTGCGGGGAGGGCGGGTTGTCGCCGAACGCGACGCAGCTCGAACCAATCGTGGCGAGTTGGCCGAGTTGATGGTGGGCAGGCGGGTTTCCCGCCCGGTGCGGCAGGCCTCCAAGCCGGGCCCTGTCGTATTGTCCGCCGAGGCGATCGATGTTGTCGAAGACGGCCGCGCCAGGCTCGATGGTATTTCATTTGAAGTCCGCGCCGGTGAAATTCTGGGCATCATCGGAGTCGCCGGCAATGGCCAGGCGGCGTTGGGCAATCTCTGCGCCGGACTGGCGCGCCCGGCGCGAGGACGGATGATGCTCGACGGCCGCCCGCTGGAGAAGGCTTCCGCCAAGGCGCTGGTTGCGGCGGGGGTGGGCCGGATTCCGGAAGACCGCCTGGCGGAAGGCGTCGTCGGTGAAATGAATGTGTGGGAAAATGCAGTGCTCGAACGGGCCCGTGAGCGACGCTTTTCGCATCATGGAATCGTCGATCGCCGGGCCGCCAGAACCTATGCCGGCGAGCTGATCGAGCGCTTCGACATTCGCGGTGCTGCGCCCGAAACACGCACCAGGCTTTTATCCGGCGGCAATATGCAGAAGCTCATTCTGGGCCGCAACCTTGCCGCCTCGCCGCATCTGCTGATCGCCAACCAGCCGACGCGCGGTTTGGACGAAGGTGCAATCGCCGCCATACACCAAGAGCTGCTGGAAGCGCGCAAGAATGGCGTTGGCATTTTGCTTATTTCCGAAGATCTCGATGAAGTGACGGCGCTGGCCGACCGCGTCCAGGCCATTTACAAGGGCCGGTTGTCGGCTGCAATGGCGACCAATAGGATCGATGCCAAAGCCATCGGTCTGATGATGGCCGGCATGTGGGAGGATCGAGCTTGAGGCTGGAGCGGCGGACCGATGTCCCGGCCGGCGTGGTTGTTATCGCGCCCATCTGCGCGATAGTGGCGGCTCTGGCGATCAGCGGAATTCTCATTGCCTTCGCCGGCGTCAATCCACTCGAAGCTTACCGGCAAATCGTTGTCTCGGCCTTTGGGTCCAGGCTGTCGATCACCGAAACTCTGGCGCGAACGACGCCGCTCATTTTCACCGGATTGGCTGCCGCAGTGGCCTTCAGGGTGCAACTGTGGAACATCGGCGCCGAAGGGCAATTCTATGTCGGCGCGTTGATGGCGGCGGCACTCGGCCACGCGGCGCTTGCCGGACTGCCCAGCGCCTTGGCCATTCCGGTTCTCATGCTGGCGGGCGCGGCGGCCGGCGCTCTATTGCTGCTGGGGCCGGTGCTCCTGCGCCTCAGGTTCGGCGTCGACGAGGTGGTTACGACATTGCTTCTCAATTTCGTGGCCATCCTGTTTATCTCGATGATGATCGAGGGGCCACTCAAAGATCCGCTGGCCTTCGGCTGGCCGCAGTCGGTTCCCATTTCGCCCGATGTCGCCCTGCCAAAACTCGTGGCCAAAACCCGCCTGCACATTGGCCTTCTCATTGCGATTGCCGCAGCGGTCATCGTCTGGTCGGTGCAGGCGCGCACGGTGTTCGGTTTCGAATCGCGCGCCGCCGGTCTCAGTCCACGGGCTGCAACATTTGCCGGCCTCTCGCTTTCGCGCACCCTGATCGTAACCGCCGGCCTGTCGGGCGCCCTGGCCGGGCTGGCCGGAATGATCGAAGTTACCGGCCTGAAAGGCTATGTCACCACGGATCTGTCGCCGGGCTATGGCTATTCCGGAATTGTCGTCGCCATGCTGGCGGCACAACATCCGCTCGGTGTGGTAGCCGCGGCGCTGTTTGTCGCCATCGTCTTTGTGGGCGCCGATGGCATGAGCCGGGCGCTTGGCGTTCCCAGTTTCATCGCCGACGTGATCGTTGCAATCTCGCTTCTCACCATGCTGATTGCCTTGCTGTTCACAAACTACCGGGTGCGCCGTTGAGCCAAGCTCTCGATATTCTGTTCACCGCCAGCCTTTGGGCCGCCGTCCTGCGCATTGCGACACCGCTGGTTTTCGGCACCCTGGGCGCGCTGATCTGCGAGCGCTCGGGGGTGCTCAATCTCGGTATCGAAGGCATCATGACCCTCGGCGCCTTTGTCGGATGGGTGACCGTCTACCAGGGCGGCGACCTGTGGCTGGGGCTTGCCTTCGCCGCCTTCGCCGGGGCGATATTCGGAATATTGCATGCGCTGCTCACCGTGCCGCTGGGCCTGTCGCAGCATGTGACGGGACTCGGCATCACGCTGTTTGCCTCGAGTTTCACCTACTATGTATTTCGTCTCTGGCTGCCGGTATCGTCGACGCCGCCCAAGATCATACCCTTCCAGCCGGTCCAGATTCCCGGCCTGTCGGATCTGCCGTTCGTGGGCGAAGTGCTGTTCAACCAGACCATGCCAACCTATCTGGCCCTGTTGCTGGTTGTCGTCGTTTCATATGTACTTGCCAATACGCCGGCCGGGCTGGCCGTCCGCATGAGCGGCGAAAATCCCCATGCGGTCGAGGCGCAAGGCCTCAATCCCGTCGCCATCAGGATCGCCGCGGTGACCATCGGCAGCGCCATCATGGCGCTGGGCGGGGCCTTTCTCACGACGGCGGCTTTCGACAGCTTCTTTCCCACCATGATTCAAGGGCGCGGCTGGATATGCATTGCGCTGGTCGTATTCTCATCCTGGCGGCCGAGCAAGGCGCTGCTGGGTGCGCTGCTCTTCGCCCTCTTCGACGCCTATCAGTTGCGGCTTCAGCATGTCGTCGAAGGCGCCGTGCCTTATCAGGCTTTTCTGATGATGCCCTACTTGCTGTCAATCGCCGCGCTCATTCTTATGGCGAGACGGGCCCGGGTGCCGCAGGCGCTGATGCAGCCCTATCGCAGGGGTGAGCGTTGACCAGTACAGATTCGGGGCACCCAATCACCTCCGCTCTTGGATGTTTTACTTCCCGGATACCTATGGTAACGACTGCACCGCCTGCGACTCCGCCGTCAATTTCTCCGCGCAAAGCCTCAGCCGGGAGACACCGATGCCTCTGCCTAAGCGCCTGATTGAGGGTTACGAAAACTTCCGCAGCGGGCGCTATGCCTCGGAGGCCGAGCGTTATCTCAGGCTGGGGGAAGGACGGCAAAAACCGTCGATCATGATGATCGCCTGCTGCGATTCGCGCGCAGCACCCGAGACCGTGTTCGATGCGGGGCCGGGCGAAATCTTCGTGGTGCGCAATGTGGCCAATCTGGTGCCGCCCTACACGCCCGACGGCGGCCACCACTCGACCAGTGCCGCCCTCGAATTCGCGGTTCTCTCCCTCGGCGTGAAGCATGTGGTCATCATGGGGCACGGCCGTTGCGGCGGCATCCGCGCCGTGGCCCAGCCCGGTAGCCCGTTGACCGATACGGATTTCATCGGCCGCTGGATGCGGCCGGTCAGGGACGTGGCCCGCGTCGTGCCGCGCCCCGCCGGCATGGCGGACAACGAACACGAGCGCCACATCGAGCGCGCCTCGATCGAGCATTCACTGGCCAATTTGCACACTTTCCCGTGGATCCGGATGCGGGAAAATCGCCGCGAGATTTCGCTGCACGGCGTATGGTTCGATATTTCTCTGGGCGAGCTGCATGTCTACGACGAGGACAGCGCCGCATGGGCGCCGCTCGAGGTTGAAGGCCGATGAGCGAGGCGATGCCGTCGGCATCGTGGATCGGCCGCCGGATCGAGCGCGACGATATCGTCAGCGAACGCCTTGCTGCGGCCTACCGGGCCAGCCTTGAACCGCATCTGTTCATCCCCGCCGATCCGGGCGAGACGCCGCCGGGCCTGCACTGGTGCCTCGCGGTCGCCGCGCCGGCGGCGGACGAACTCGGCCCCGACGGCAGCGAAGCGCGGGGAGGCATTCTTCCGCCGGCACCATTGCTACGCCGCATGTGGGCGGGGGGCGAGGTGGAGACGATGGCGCCCATTCGCATCGGTGCCGCGATCCGGCGCATTTCGACGATTGCCGATGTTCAGGAGCGGCAAGGCCGCGGCGGCCGGTTGTTTTTCGTCACGGCGCGGCACGACATCGAATGCGGCGGCATTCTCGCGGTGCGCGAGCGGCACGATCTCGTCTTCCGCGAGGCCGGCAGCAGCCCGCCGCCGGCGCCCTCCGCACGTCCCGAAGCCGATCTCGTCTGGCAAATCGACGCTTCGCCGGTTCTGCTGTTCCGCTTCTCGGCGCTTACCTTCAACGGCCACCGCATTCACTACGATCATCCCTATGCCACGCAAACGGAAGGCTATGGCGGCCTGGTCGTGCATGGGCCGTTGCAGGCCGATTTGCTTCTCAATCAGGCCGCGGTGCTGCTCGGCGCCGTGCCGCGGCACTTTTCCTACCGCTGCACCGCACCGCTGATCGCCGGGCGGCCTTGCGAAGTCCTGAGTGCCCGGGCAGGTGACCAGGCGGCAAGCGGCGCAATTGTCGACGCGGACGGCATCGTGACGATTGAAGGCAAGGCGGAGCTGTAACGTCTCAAACCGCGAATGGTTTGGCATCGGCAAAGCGCTGCAACACATTGAGCGTGATGCGCGAGACGTTGTTGTCATAATTATTGTGCGAGAGCGAGCCGCACCAGGCGATCGAGGAGACGGAGAAGACGGCGCCGCCCGAGGCCGTTTCGCAAAATGCGAGATCGGCGCGCACCCGGTCGTTCTGGTCGCCGCCGAGATTGACGGGGACGACGCCGAATTCCTCGTTGACCAGTTGCACCATCGCCGAATGGTTTTCCGAGGAGGCGAGCCGCAGGGTGTTGGGCGGCGAACCGAGCGCGGTTGTGATGCAGTCGAGCTCGAGGCCTGCCGCGCCGCCGCCGATCAGGCCGAAATCGCCGATCACCTCGTCCTTGATGCCCTCGAAGATGAAGGCGGCACGCGGATCGTATGAATTGGGGCCGCGCCGGTAATAACTCGACACATCGAAGCCCTGGGCGATGAAGCCGACGGCGCAGATGACATTCGGCGGGCGGCCGATGCGCCGCCACAGCCCGCCCATCTCGCCGGTGAAGGAATGATAATATTCTCCGGGCTCCGCCGCCCAGGTGCGGATGCCGTCCTCGGCGCGGCGCACTTCGATCACACCCGGCAGGCGCTTGTGGAAGGCGATCCGCCAATACCAGCCATTGGCGCCGAGATACATGAGCCGGCCGCCATGATCGAGCCAGCGCTTCATTCCGTCCCACATGCGGGTGGAATGATATTCGGGATGGGTGCCGGTCAAGATCAACCGATAGTCCTTGAGCAGCGCGTAATCCTCGCGGTGCAAATCCTCATCGGTGATCACATCGTAATCGATGCCGTTGCGGTCGAGCCAATCGAAGAGATGGGTGTCGGCATTGTATTGCCAGAGTGCGGAACCATGGCCGCCCAGCCATGAATGGTAGCGCGAGGAAAAATTCAGAACCGGGCGGAGGCGGCTCGAATAACACACGCCGGAGCCGTCGAGATGGCAATCGTAAAGCGAGCCGCCGAGTTCCGGGTGATCGTACATGTAAAGGTCGGCGTGGCCGAATTGCAGGAGCCGCCCGACGGTGCGCTCGGCCTCGCGGGCGGTGATGTGTTCGGCGTGATTGGCATAGGCCATGTAGGCGCAGGTGGGTGCCAGGAAGGCGATCTTCCGGCGTTTGGCGCCCTTGCGCGGCACGACGAAGAACGGGATGTAATCCTGGCGCGTCGCCGTCTCGTCGCTGGGTCCCAATTTCACATGCAGCGCATAGGGACCGCTCTTGAGATCGGCCGGAATCTTCACGGTGACGGTGGGCTCCCAGTTGGCATCGTAAAGATCGTCGTGATGGAAATGGATGGCGCCGTAATGTTCGGGCTTCAGCATCCAGCGATGTTCGGAGCCGTCCCAATTGTGACCCTTCATGGCGCGGGCCGGGAGATTGACGAGGCGGCCATGGTGCTTGCCGGACCCCGTGTCGAGGCATTTGGTGGTTTCGATCTGTTGCGAAAAATCCCAACGGGCGATCGCGCCAAGCGACGGGGCTTCGATCTTGCCGTCGAAATGCTCGCCGAGGGTGCCGTCCTGGCGCGGGCAGCCGGCGAGGTAAAATCCTCTGGATGGCGTGGGCAGGGAGACGAGCCGTCCCGCCGCCTTGCCGGCGTCGTTTATCAGGGGATGGGATTCGAGCGGGTTTTGTTCGAGGGTGAATTTGCGGGTCCGGGCATCGAGCGAAACCTTGATCGCATACCATTGCCGGACAAGCATGCGGGCCTTCACCGAATGGCGCTCGTTGCCGGAGACAAGCGTCAGCGCCGCTGCATCAATGGCGATCTTGATCTGCCCTTGAGCGGCAATCACTTGAAAGCCGCGATCCGGCAAGGTGGGCCAGACATAGGCGGTAAAGGTGAAACTCCTGAGCGGCGGCAGGGAGGGCGCCACCATATAGGAGCCGGCGTCGATCGTCTGGCGCGTGCCGGCATAGGTGTCGTTGGCGGGATTGGAAATCTCGCGGAATTTGAGGCCGGGGCCGTCCGGATTGCAGTCGCCATTGACCACGCGAACGAGACGCGCCTGGAAATTCTCGCCTTCCTCCAGCGACACCATGAATTTGATTTCGCTGCCCTGCGGCACGCTGTAACGGTCCGGATAGCCGAGAATTTTCAGCATTACTCGGCTCCCTTGAACGGCAGATTGATGTTTTCACCGGTATGGGCCTTCCAGCGGCGGCGAAAGACTTCCCATTCGGCCTCCTCGCGGCTGGCAAAGACGGGGCCGGCCTCGATGTTCAGCGGTTCGGCTCGCCTGGCGGGCATTTCGCCCAGCACCCATTCGGCAAAGGGCCTGCGGCAGACGAGGATGACCTGGCGGCCCGAGGGGTCGTAGCGAAGCGTATTGAGGACACGGCGCAGGCCGGGGCTGTGGCGGCCGATGGGCGCGCGCCGGAATTCCTCGATATAGGCGCGGTCCGTCTCGGGATCGATGCGGTAGCCCATGGCATTCTTGGCCTTGATTGTTGCCTCTATCCGATATCATCATCGGCGGCCGAGCCGCGTCAAGCGGGGAAGAATCAAAGCGGGGATTTGCGCATGGCCTATCTGATCGGCGTCGACGGGGGAACGGAGGGCATCCGCGCCTTCGTATTCGATCTTGAGGGCCACCCCATTGCCTCGCATGCAACACCTTACAAGACCGAGTTTCCGCAGCCTTCCTGGGCGGAGCAGAACCCGGAGGACTGGTGGCGGGGCATGGGTGCTTCGGTTGAGGCCGCGCTGGCCAAGGCTCGCGTTTCGCCCGCCGAGGTGATTGCCATGTGCGTCGATACGACCTGCTGCTCGGTCGTGGCGCTGGGTCCGGACGGCAAGCCATTGCGGCCCTGCATGATCTGGATGGATGTGCGCTCGGCCAAGGAAGCCGATGAAGTGGCGGCGACCAAGGATCCCGCCTTGCGCATCAATGGCGCGGGGGCGGGGCCGGTTTCGGCCGAATGGATGATCCCCAAATCCCTGTGGATCAAGAAGAACCAGCCCGACATCTACAATCGTGCCGCGATGATCGGCGAATATCAGGACTACATCAATCTGCGGCTCACCGGGCAATGGGTGGGCTCGATCGGCAATTCGGCGATCCGCTGGCATTACCAGACCCAGCATGGCGGCATTCCGCGAAGCCTGCTCAAGACGCTGGGCCTCGCCGATCTCGAGGCGAAATGGCCGCGGGAGATGCTGGCGCCGGGACGGCCCATCGGGCCGCTGACGCCGGAGGCGGCGCAGCATTTAGGGCTCAAACCCGGCACGCTGGTGGTGCAGGGCGGCTCCGATGCCTTCATCGGCGTCATCGGACTCGGCGTCACCGAGCCAGGCGAAATGGCGCTGATCACCGGATCGTCGCATCTCCATATCGGTGTTGCCGAAAAGCCGGTGCATAAGGCGGGCGTGTGGGGCACCTATATGGACGGCGTCTATCCGGGAAAGCCGATCATCGAGGGCGGCCAGACCTCGACCGGCTCGGTCATCGCCTGGTTCAAGCGCCACTTCGCCGAGAGCACGAGTTTCGAGACGCTCAACGAAGGAGCGGCGGCGATTCCGCCGGGGTCGGAAGGGCTGCTTGTGCTCGACCACTTCCAGGGCAATCGCACGCCCTATACGGACGCCCTGTCGCGCGGCGCCATCACCGGCCTCACCCTCAAGCACACGCCGGCCCATGTGTTCCGGGCCATCATCGAGGGCATCTGCCTCGGCACGCGGCTCATTGTCGATAATTTCGGCGAGGCGTTCTCGGCCAAGCGCATCGTGCTGGCGGGCGGCGCCACCAATTCGCCGCTGTGGCTCAAGATTCACGCCGACACGATCGGCGCGCCAATCGAGCTCACCGAAGTGGCGGATGCGCCGGCGCTGGGTTGCGCCATTCTCGCCGCCCATGGTGTGGGCAAGTTCAAGACCATCGAAGAGGGTT
>JANMQL010000021.1:0-2023 GCA_031370475.1 Hyphomicrobiales bacterium
GGCTGCCAGTTGGTGGCAAGCTGCGATCTGGCGATTGCCGCCGATACGGCGGGCTTCCGCACGCCCGGCGTCGATATCGGGCTCTTCTGTTCAACGCCGATGGTGGCGCTCACCCGCAATGTGGCGGCCAAACACGCCATGGAAATGCTGCTGACCGGCGATGTCATCCTGGCTCCCGAGGCCCAGCGCATCGGCCTGGTCAATCGCGCCGTTTCGCCCAATCGGCTCGGCGAGGAAGTGGAGGCTCTGGCCCGCAAGATCGCTTCGAAATCGCAGGCAACGCTCAAGACCGGCAAGCAGGCCTTCTACCGCCAGCGCGGCATGGACCTGGAAGAGGCCTATCGCTATACGGCGCAAGTGATGGCCGAGAACATGCTGGCCCGCGATGCCGAGGAAGGCATCGCCGCCTTCATCGCCAAACGCAGTCCGCAATGGCAGGATCGATGATGCGTCCACGGATCAATTTCGTGACGCTTGGCGTCGCGGATATGGCGCGGGCCCGGAGCTTTTACGAGCGTCTCGGGCTCGTGCCGTCGAAGGCGAGCAATGCGGAGGTCACCTTCTTCGATGTCAACGGCACGGTGCTGTCGCTGTTCGGCCATGGGGCGCTCGCCGCGGATGCGGGGATGGCGTCAACGCCCGCTCCCGCCTTTCGCGGCATGGCGCTGGCGTGGAACGCGGCGAGCGAGGCGGAGGCCGACGCCATTCTGGCGCATGCGGAAAAATCCGGCGGCCGGATCGTCAAGACGGCGCGGAAGGTTTTCTGGGGCGGCTATTCCGGCTATTTCGCCGACCCGGACGGGCATTTGTGGGAAGTGGCCTACAATCCCTTCTTCCCGCTGGATGCGAACGGCCGCATCAAGCTGCCATGAACCACGACGCCTATCCGCCGGACTATATCCTCGGCATCCTGCAAAGCGTGAAGACCATCGCGCTGGTGGGCGCCTCGAGCAACCCGGTGCGGCCCTCCAATCTGGTCATGCGCTATCTGCTCGACAAGGGTTATGAGGTGATCCCGGTCAATCCCGGCCTCGCCGGCCGGGAGCTGCTCGGCCAGAAGGCCTATGCCACGCTCAAGGATATTCCGAGGCCCATCGACATGGTCGATATCTTCCGCAATCCGGAAGCCGCGGGCAGCGTCACCGACGAGGCGCTGGCGCTCGATCCCCTGCCCCGGGTTATCTGGATGCAGCTCGGCGTGCGCGACGACGAGGCAGCGGCCCGGGCCGAGGCGCTGGGGCTCAAGGTGGTGATGAACCGCTGCCCGAAGATGGAATACGGCATGCACTCGGGCGAATGGGCCTGGGTGGGCGGCAATTCCGGCTTGATCTCATCGCGCCGTCCGTCGCCGCATGAAAGCGGCAAGCTGCAAAGTCTGGGGCTTGGACCGAAGGCCACATCGGGCTAGGCTGGCCGCCCTTACGGGGTTTCACGATCATACAAGGGAGACACACATGGCCGACAAGACACCGGGATTCGACACGCTCGCCCTGCATGCGGGTGCGGCTCCCGATCCCACCACGGGCGCGCGCATCACGCCCATCTACCAGACGACAGCCTATGTCTTCCAGGACGTGAAACACGCCGGCGACCTGTTCGCGCTGCGCGCCTTCGGCAATATCTACACCCGCATCATGAACCCAACCCAGGCGGTGCTGGAAGCCAAATGCGCCGCTCTCGAAGGCGGCACCGCGGCGCTCGCCACCGCCTCGGGCCACGGCGCGCAATTGATCGTCTTCCACACGCTCATGCAGCCGGGCGACGAATTCGTGGCGGTGCGCCAGCTCTATGGTGGCTCGATCAACCAGTTCAATCATTCCTTCAAGTCATTTGGCTGGCATGTGGTATGGGCCGATGCGGAAGACATGAATTCCATCGAAAAAGCCCTGTCGCCAAAAACAAAAGCTATCTTTATTGAGTCGATTGCAAATCCCGGAGGCCGAATTACGGACATTGCGGCGGTTGCAAAAATTGCCAAGCGGGCCGGCGTCCCCCTCATTGTCGATAACACGCTTGCCACGCC
>JANMQL010000025.1:0-10395 GCA_031370475.1 Hyphomicrobiales bacterium
CACCGACATTCACCAGCGCCCGCACCGGCATCTTGGCCAGGACGCCGATCACCCGCTTGAGCAATTGCGTGTCGCCCGCCCCCAACGAGCCGTAGCTCACATAGAGCAGGGGCGTGCCGTCATTGGCCTTGAACTTGGGCACCTGGTAGGGCGCCTCCTTGCGCACGCAGCCCTCGAGATACTGGAAGCGTTTGGGCGAGAGCTTGTGACGGCGCTTGAATTTCACGGCACTCGGATAGAGCAGGATGTTCATGTGCGGGCTCGCCTCGAAAAACTGGCCCAAGGAATATTTCTTCTCGTCCGCCGATTTCAGGAAGGCGTTGAAATTGTCGTGGATCGGCCTGATCGTTTCATTGAAGCGCTTGCGGTAGCGGGCAAAGCCCTTTTTGTCCTTTTCGCCGCAGCCGGAGAGATGCGGCGGAATATCGGGGTCCTCGATCTCGTTTTCCGAGCAGGAGATGATGCGCACCCAGGGCTTCCTGTTGTCGCGGGCGTAACGCTTGATGGCCGGGAACAAAATGACATTGTCGACGCAGACGACATCGGGCTTCACCCTGGCGAGCACGCCGGGCAAATCCTTCTCGGCCCATTTCGCCGTCTCGACGATCATCTCCCAGCAGCCCTTCACGTAATTGTCGATCTGGTCGTAGGGGCTCTTGCGGAAATTGGGAATGTGGCCGTTGATGAAATCGACCCAGAATTTGGCCATTTCCTCGGGCGGCAGGGGCTCGGAGAGATTGACCGGATGGGCCTCGAAGCCATAGCCCTTGTAGACGTCGAGAAAGCCCGGGTCGGAGAGGAAGACCACTTTGTGGCCGAGCTTCGTCAGCGCCTGGCCGATGCCGACGGAATTGAGCGCCGGGCCGAAGGCCGCCTCGGGGAACAGTGCGATCGTCTTCTTCGTCTTGCGCCGTGCCGCCATGCTTGCCTCCCCGGAAAGCGATTCTTGTAGCAGAGCCGCCCAAGGCCCGGAATACGCTCCGTTCACGACAATCTGATCCGCCGCCAACGGGATTGATTTCATTTGTCCGGCAAAATGCCTATGACGGGGCGACCACAGGAGGACGGCCTTGCCGGCAATTCGACTGACGCGACGGAGGCTGCTTGCGTCCACCATGTTCATGGCCCTGGCGCCGCTCCGCGCCCTGGCCGCCGGGTGGGCAGCCATCGAGGCGGAAGCCCGCGGCCAGACCGTCTATTTCAACGCCTGGGCCGGTTCCGACACCATCAACGCCTATATCGCCTGGGCCGGTTCCGAATTGCAGTCGCGCTACGGCGCCACACTCAACCATGTGAAGATCGCCGATACGGCGGAAGTGGTGCGCCGGGTGCGCGACGAGGTCGCCGCCGGAAAGAAAGACGGCTCCGCCGATCTCGTCTGGATCAACGGCGAGAATTTCCGCGCCATGAAGGCGGACAGATTGCTGTTCGGCCCCTTCGCCGAGGCACTGCCGAATTTCAAGTTTGTCGATGTCGAGGAGAAGCCCACGACCCGCGTCGATTTCGCCGAACCCGTCGAAGGTCTCGAAAGCCCCTGGGGCATGGCGCAGCTCACCTTCTTCGGCGACGGCAAGATGTTCTCCGCCTATCCGCCGCAATCGGTGGGCCAGATCCTGCAATTCGCCGGCAAGAATCCCGGCCGCGTCACCTATCCCGCGCCGCCGGATTTTCACGGCACCACTTTCGTCAAGCAGGTGCTTATCGAAACCATCGCCGATACGGCGGTCCTCGCCCGGCCGGTCACGCGCGAAGCTTTCATCGCGGCGGCCAAACCGGCCTGGGCGTATCTAGACCAGCTGCATCCGCATCTGTGGCGCGGCGGCAAGCAATTCCCGCGGAGCCAGGCGCAGATGAAGCAGATGTTCGCCGACGGCGAATTGCTGATGGCCTTCACCTTCAATCCCAACGAGCCCGCCAATCTCGTGGCATCGGGCGAATTGCCCGCCACCACGGTCGCCTGGCAGCACCGGAACGGCACCATCGGCAACACGCATTTCGTCGCCATTCCCATCAATGCAAGGGCCAGGGCGGCGGCCCAGGTCGCGGCCAATTTCCTGTTGTCGCCGGAGGCCCAGGCGCGCAAGGCCGATCTCAAGGTGTGGGGCGACCCCACCGTGCTGGCGCTGGCGAAGCTCGACGCGGCGGATCAAAAGCTCTTCGCCGCCGCCAGCGCTCCGGGCAGCGTCGCTCACCCCGCACCGGCGCTCCCCGAGCCCCATGCAAGCTGGGTGCCGCTCATCGAGGCCGCCTGGCTCGAGCGCTACGGCGCATGAAGAGAACCGGACTGGCACCGCTGGCGGTGCTGTGGGCCCTGCCGCTCGCCGCCAGTCTGGTTGCCGCCTTCTCCGGCCCCGCCGCCTGGCCCGCCCTGTGGCAGCATCCGCAGCTCTGGCCGGGTCTCGCTTTGTCGCTGTGGACCGGAACGGCCGGTCTCATCCTGTCGCTCGCCGCCGCACTCGTCATCGTCGCCGCCGTCCATGGCACGGCGCCGTGGCGGCGCCTGGCCTCGGTCAGCGGCGCATTTCTGGCGCTGCCGCATCTCGCCTTCGCCATCGGCCTGGGCTTTCTCATCATGCCGGCCGGGCTGGTGGCGCGGCTCATCGCCGGCGGCAGCGCGCCGCCGCAATGGATCGCCGCCCAAGACCCTTATGGGATTTCGCTGATCGCCTGTCTCGTCCTCAAGGAAACGCCGTTTCTGATCTGGACGATGTGGGCGCTCCTGGCGCGCGGCGACGTGGCAACGGCCTTGGCCGGCCAGTGGCGCAGCGCCCGCAGCCTCGGCCATGGCAGCCTGTCGGTGTGGCTCAGGGTGTGGATGCCGCAAATCCTGCCGCGCCTCGCCGAGCCGCTCGCCATCGTCTGGGTCTATGGCGCAGGCGTTGTGGACATGGCGCTGGTCATCGGTCCCACCCAGCCGCCGCCGCTTGCCGTCATCGCCTTCGCCGATCTCAACCACGCCGATCAAGCCATCAACGGACGGGGGCTGGCGGGGGCGCTGTTTCTCACTCTCGTCCTTGCCGCCATAGCCTGCCTGGCGCTTCTGGCGATCCGCCTGCTACGCCCGCTATCCCGCGCCTTTCTGACGCGCGGGCCTTCACCCATGACTCTTCCGCGCGCCCCCGGCATGGCGCTGCTGGCGGCAATGGCGCTTGTCTACGCCGCGGTTCTGACCGTCCTCGTCATCATGTCCGTCGCCGGCCATTGGCCCTACCCGCAATTGCTGCCGGAACATTTCAAACCGGAGGCCTGGCAACAGCTCATCGCAGCACCCGCCCCCGCCCTCGCCAGCCTGCTCCTCGCCTTCGCCACAACCGCCAGCGCGCTGGGGCTCGCCATTCTGTGGATCGAGACGGCGGGTGAGAGCCTCGACCGTTTCGTCGGTTTCGCCGCCATCGCCGCGCTCGGCCTTCCCGCTTTGCTCATCGCCGGCGGCCAGTACCGGCTGTTCCTCGCTTTCGGTCTCACCGGCACCGCGGCGGGGCTCTATCTTGCCCATCTCACCTTCGTCTTCGCCTATGTGTTCATCGTGCTCAAAGGCCCCTATCGCGCCTTCGATCCGCGCTTTCGCTCCGTGGCGCTCGGCCTCGACACGACGCGCGCGCGTTTCTGGCTTCGCATCAAGGCGCCGCTGCTCAAGCCCGCCCTCCTCGCGGCTGGAGCGGTCGGCTTCGCCGTGTCGATGGCGCAATATGTGCCGGCGCAGCTCATTGCCGCCGGGCGCTATTCCACCCTGCCGATGGAAGCGGTGACGCTGGCCTCGGGCGGCAACCGGGCGCTCACCGCCGTCTTCGCGCTGGCCCTGGCGCTGCCGCCCGGTCTTGCCTTTCTCGCCGCGGCGTGGTTCGGACGGCCGCGCTGGGGACACTCATGGACTTGAATCTCGAAAATGTCGCCATCCGGCTCGACGGCATGCCGCTGATCGCGCCCTTCTCGCTCGACGTTCCGGCGGGCGCCATCGTCACGCTGATGGGTCCGAGCGGTTCCGGCAAATCTTCCCTGCTCGCTTATATTGCCGGCGATCTCGAGCCACCGCTCGAAGGCCAAGGCCGCATTCTTCTCGATGGCGCGCCCATCGATGACGTGGCGCCGGAATCCCGTCATATCGGCCGGCTGTTCCAGGACGACCTGCTGTTTCCCCATCTCACCGTCGGCGAAAACCTGATGTTCGGCCTGGCGCGCGGGCCCCGCGGCGAGCGCGAAGCCTTGATGCGGGCGGCCCTCGGGCTGGCGGAACTCGAAGGCTTCGAGAACCGCCCGCCGCACACCCTCTCCGGCGGCCAGCGTTCGCGCATCGCCCTGTTCCGCGCCCTCCTCGCCAGGCCCGCCGCCATGCTGCTCGACGAGCCCTTCGCCAAGCTCGACGCCGAACTCAAGCGATCCATGCGGGCTTACGTCTATGCCCATCTCAAGGAGCGCAATATTCCAACCCTCCTGGTAACCCATGACCGCGAGGATGCGCCAGCCGGCGGCCTCGTCCTGCGCATCGGCCGTAACGGCGAGGTGAAGCATGATTGACCGTTATGCACTGGCCATTCTCAAGCCCTACACTGATGCCTTGGCGAAGCAGGCGATCGCCAGGGGATATGGTGCCGATCAGGTCAGCCTCGCGGGCTTCGCCATCGGCGTCCTTGCCGCCCTGCTGATCGCGCTTGGCTTGCCCACGCTTGCCGTCCTGCCTCTGCTCGTCAACCGCGCCTTCGACGGGATCGACGGGGCCATGGCGCGGCTTTCCAGCGCAACCGACCGCGGCGCTTTTATCGATATCGGCCTCGACTTTCTTTTCTACGCTGCCATTCCGCTCGGCTTCGCCCTCGCCGATCCCGGCGCCAATGCGCTTGCCGGTGCCGTGCTGCTGGCGGCCTTCCTCGGCACCGGCACCAGTTTCCTCGCCTATGCGGTGATCGCCGAGAAGCGCGGCATGAAGAGCGAGGCCTATCCCACCAAGTCCTTCTACTATCTGGGCGGCCTGACCGAAGGGGCGGAGACCATTGTCGCCTTTCTCGCCATGTGCTGGTGGCCGCAATATTTCTCGGGCATCGCCTATGTCTATGCGGCGCTGTGCCTGGTCACCACGGTCACGCGGCTTCTGGCCGGCTGGCGAGCCTTCGGCGCAGACGCTCGCTCATGATGCTGCACAGCACGGCCACCAGAACCAGGGCCAAGGCCATGGCATCGCTCGCTCCCACCGGCCGCGACAGGACATAGGCAATGAGGGCGGTGGAGAACAGCGGCTCCATGAAACTCAATCCCGCCAGCAGCACCGGATCGCCGTGGCGGGCGCCGAAGTCCCAGGCAAGATTGGCCAGCCCCACCGGCAGAATGCCGACGGCGGCGAGGCGCAGGATTTCAATGGCCGGCGCGTTAAACGTCTCGAAGCCCAATGCAATCGCCCAGCAGGCCAGTCCGCTCGCCGCCACGAAGGCAATCATCGAGTCGCCGGGGCCGGCGGGAACGCGGGTCCGGAGTGCTGAATAGATGGCCCAACTGGTAGCCGCCAGGATCGCCACCAGCACCGGCAGGTCGAAGGATATGCCGCCGCCCTTCGAGACGAGAGTCGCCATGCCGGCAAAGCCGAAGACCATGGCGAGGCCGTCGAGCCAGGTGGCGCGGGCCACGCCGAAGGCGACGATGAACACCACCATCAAAGCCGGCCAGCTCAAGGAGGCGATATTGACCGGGACCGGATTGCCGCCCAGCGCCAGCGCCAGAACATAGAAGCAATTGCTGCCGAACAGCCCCACGAAACCCAGCGCCAGGGTGGGCAGCGGAACGGCGAAAGCATCGCGGATGCCGCCGCCGGTGACGAGGCGGCGCAGCAGCAACGTCGCGGTGGCGAAGGAGAAGACGATGGCCATCGACAGGAACGGCGGCGTTGCGCCGTTGGCGGCGATCAGCACACCGTAGCAGGACCAGGAAAGGATGGCGAAGAGGCCAAGGGCCGTGCCGCGCGCCTTGGTCATCGCCGTCGCTCTCCGCCTTCGCAAGATTTTCTTCACTCTAGCCGATGAAATTTCTTGAAACGACTCGCATTTTGAATCATATGTGTGCCGCCCAAAGTCGCACGTGCCTCAAGGATATCCCCAAAGCAACGACGGTGCGGGCCTTGTTAGTGTCTGCCGGCTCCTCCAAAGGCCGGGGTTACTGAAGAGGCACCACTTTCATTGCCGGCAGTGCGATCGGGTCCCTCCGATCAAGCCAAGGCGAAAAACCGGACCGCGCAACGCGCCTTCACGTCTCCATCGCGTGAATCCGCCAGCCGGGCCGGCCCAGGCAAACTCTTGAGTTGGGAGATTCCGCCCATGGCCGCCACCGCCCGTATTCTCGACTTCCTGCGCGACCGGCGTCCCGAGGGACCCTGCCTCGTCGTCGATCTCGATGTCGTCGCCCGGAACTACAAATCCTTCGCCCGCGCCATGCCGGACACGCGCATTTTTTATGCGGTCAAGGCCAATCCGGCCCCGGAAATCCTCAAGCTTCTGGCCCGCCTCGGCTCTTCCTTCGACACGGCCTCGGTGCCGGAAGTCGAAATGGCATTGGCGGCGGGCGCCACGCCGGACCGCATTTCCTTCGGCAACACCATCAAGAAGGAGCGCGATATCGCCCGCGCCCACGCGCTCGGCGTCACACTCTATGCCGTCGACTCGGTCGAGGAAGTGGAGAAGACGGCCCGGGCCGCGCCCGGCGCCCGCGTGTTTTGCCGCATCCTCACCGATGGCGCCGGTGCCGAATGGCCGCTCTCGCGCAAATTCGGCTGCGATCCCGACATGGCAGTGGACGTGCTCGGCCGCGCCCATGAGCTCGGCCTCAAGGCCCATGGCATTTCCTTCCATGTCGGCTCGCAGCAGACCAGGCTTACCGCATGGGACGACGCGATTGGCGAGGCCAAGGCGATTTTCGACCGCCTCGCCGCCCGCGGCATCACGCTCTCGATGGTCAATCTCGGCGGCGGCTTTCCGGCGAAATATCTCAAACCCGTTCCCGGCACCGGCGTCTATGGCGGCGCCATCCACGAGGCGCTGACCAAGCATTTCGGCAATGCCATTCCCGAAACCATCATCGAGCCGGGCCGCGGCATGGTCGGCAGCGCCGGGGTGATCAAGGCGGAAGTCGTGCTGGTGTCAAAGAAGCACGCCAACGACAATCTGCGCTGGGTCTATCTCGACATCGGCAAGTTCGGCGGGTTGGCCGAGACCATGGAAGAAGCGATCCGCTATCCCCTCGTCACCGCCCGCGACAAGGACGCCAAGAGCCCGTGCGTCGTCGCCGGGCCGACCTGCGATTCGGCCGACGTGCTCTATGAGAAGAACCCCTACGACCTGCCGGTGACGCTCACGGTGGGCGACGAGGTGCTGATCGAATCGGCCGGGGCCTATACGACGACCTATGCGACGGTCGCCTTCAACGGCTTCGCGCCGCTCGCCGCCTACGTCATCTGAACCCCATCGCCACGGTCGCGTAAATCATGGAGGCCCCATTGGTCGCCATCCGCCCCGAACTTGACTCCGATCATGCCGAGCGCGAGGCCCTGCTCGACCGCGCCTTCGGCCGCGGCCGCCGCCGCAAGACCAGCGAGCGCCTGCGCAATGGCCGCCTGCCGTCGACGGGTCTTGCCTTCACGGCGGCGGATGCGCAAGGCCGCGTCGTCGGCAGCATCCGCCTCTGGGATGTGGTGGCGGGTTCGGCCGGCGCATCTCTGCTGCTCGGACCGCTGGCCGTTGACTGCGGCTGCCAGCGGCGCGGCATCGGCAAGGCGCTGATGGCCCAGGCATTGGCTGAGGCGAAAGCGCGCGGCCATGGCGCGGTGCTGCTGGTGGGCGATGAACCCTATTACGGCCGCTTCGGCTTTTCGGCCGCCGTGGCTGCCGACCTGCATCTGCCGGGACCGGTGGAGCGCGGCCGCTTTCTCGGCCTCGAACTGCGCCCCGGCGCGCTCGATGGCGCCGAAGGCCCGGTCATTGCCGCCGGCCGCCTGGAACCGGCGAGAAGCAAGGCGGCCTAACCCTTCTTCCACGCCTTGGCGCGATTTACCGCTTCGGCGAAGCGCGCCTTGGCGGCGGGGTCGAGCACCGTTGCGGGCGCAATCGTGCGGCGCGGCGGCAAGGGCGGCAGATCGTCTTGGCCGAGACCGCGCATCGCCAGGCGCGCCGTGCCGAGTGCCGTGAGATCGGTCGAGGACGGAACCACGATGGTCCGGCCCAGCGCGCTTGCCAGGAAGTTGAGGAAGTAGCCGTTCTTCGCCATGCCGCCGTCGACGGAGATCGAGCCGCCCAGCGGCACGAGTTCTCCCATCGCCGCGATCACCTCGGCGGCGCGCAGCGCAATTCCCTCCAGGAGGCTCTGCATCAGGTCCTGAGCCGTGGTGTCGAGGCCCATGCCGATCCACAGACCGGCGGCATTGCGGTCCCAATGGGGACAGGCGAGGCCCGACAGCGCCGGCACGAAGGCGATGCCGCGGCTGATCGCCGGCGGCGCCGCAAAATTTTCGATCCCGGCGAAGTCCTTGAACAGGCCGAGGCCCCTCGCCCAATTGACGGCGGATGCCGCATTATAGACGCCGCCTTCGAGGGCGAATTCGGCCGGGGCCGCGCCGATTTTCCAGGCGACCGTCGGCACAATGCCGAAGCGGCTGCCGTCGACCCGCTTCGCACCCGCCACCGCCAGCGCGAAGGCGCCGGTGCCGAAGGTGATCTTGGCATCGCCGGGTTTCGCACAGCCATGGCCGAAGAGGGCCGCCTGCTGGTCGACGAGACTTGCCGTCAGCGGCGTTCCGGCGATCTTGCCGAAGCTGCCGGCTGTCGGCTTGATCTCCGGCAGACATTCCATCGGAACGCCGAACAGTTCACACAACTCCGCATCCCAGTGGAACGCATCGAGCGCCATCAGGCTGGTGCGCGAGGCCGTGGTGACATCGGTGGCGAAGACGCCCATAAGCCGGTCCATGAAGAAGGCATCGCTGGTGCCGAGCCGCAATCGCCCCTGCTTCAGCAGCGCCCCGGCATCCGGCACATGGTCGATGAACCAGCGCAGCTTGCTCGCCGAGAAATAGGGATCGAGCGGCAGCCCGGCCCGCTTCAGCGTCAGCGCCTCGGCCCCTGCCGCCTTGAGCTTCGCCGTCACGTCCTTGGTGCGGTCGTCCTGCCAGACGATGGCATTATGAACGGGCTTTCCCGTCCTTGCGTCCCAGGCCACCACGGTCTCGCCCTGGTTGGCGATGCCGATGGCATCGACCGGCCCCGCCGCATCGATGGCCCGGCGCACATGCTCCAGCAGTTCTTCGGCGTCGTGCTCCACCCATCCGGTCTGAGGATAGATCTGCCTATGCTCGAAGGACGCGACGGCGGCAAATTTCCCATCGCCGTCGAGGGTGAAGCACTTGGTGCCGGTGGTGCCCTGATCGATGGCTGCGACTTTCATTGCAGACTCCCGGCAATAGCGTCGGCCGCCGCGATGCCCTGCCGCCAGCAGGCACCCGAGCTCTTCAAAGGGTTCAGCACATTGCCGGCGGCGAAATAAGCGGGATCGCTGCAGCGGAACTGCCCGTCGATCAACGGCGCATGATCGCGGCTGTCGATGGCGCCCGCCGCATAGAGAGCGTTCTCGGGCCGGAATCGGCCGGTGAAGATGACGCCATCGCAGGCAATGCGTTCGGGCCGGCCTTGCCGTTCGATGCCGACGGCCTCGACCTGTTCGGCCCCTTCGATGGCGGTGAGCCGTGTCCCGGTTAGCACCGGAACCCCGAAGGCCAGCCGCGCCGCCAGTCCGCTGCCGCGCGGCGCCGTGGTGCGGGCGTTCTCCTCGATGATGGCAACCGGCCTTATGCCGAGATGGCGGCAGGTGAGGAGTGCCGAGAACGACACCCATTCGCTGCCGACGATGACCGGGCGGGCGAATGGCTTGAGATGCTGCAAATAGACGAATTGCTGTAGCGCGCCCGTCGTCATGACGCCCGACGGCCTGGTGCCGCCAATCAATCTTGCGGCGCGCGGCGTTTCGCGCGTGCCGGTGGCGATCAGCACGGCGCGGGCTCTGATCTCGCTGAGGCCATTTACGTCACAGATGCGCAAGGTCCCACCCCTGCCCAGTTCCAGAACCGTAGTGCCGGTGCGCACATCGATCCCGGCAGCATCCCGGCATAGCTCGGCGGCAAAGCGCGGGCCGCTCCACACGCGGCTGTGGCTCTGCCAGCCGAAACCCGGATGCCCGCAATGGCGGGGAATGCCACCAGCCTCGGCCTCGCGTTCGAGAACCACGACATCGCCGATGCCGTGCTCGGCGAGGCGCCGCGCCGCCGCAAGCCCCGCTGGCCCGCCGCCGACGATCACCACCTCATGGCTTGGCACGGGCCGCCTCCAGGAGCGATGCGATTTTGGCCGAACAATAGAAGCCCTGGCAGCG
>JANMQL010000065.1:0-1650 GCA_031370475.1 Hyphomicrobiales bacterium
GATGTCGGCGATGATCGCGGCCGCGAGCGGCATCACCTTGAGGTCGTCGACGCCGAACAGTCCGGCGCGCAGGCCGTCATCGATATCGTGGGCATCATAGGCGATGTCGTCGGCGAAGGCGGCGACCTGGGCTTCCAGCGAGGCGTAGCTCCACAGCTCCAGATCGTATTGGCGGTTGAAATCAGCGATCCCGACCGGAATCCCGCTTTCGCGATACCGCCCGGCCGAGGCTCCGCTGCGCTCGGTCAGCGGTCCGTTGTGCTTGACGATGCCCTCCAGCGATTCCCAGCTCAGATTGAGACCGTCGAATTCGGGGTAGCGATGCTCCAGCGAGGTTACGACGCGCAGCGTCTGGGCGTTATGGTCGAAGCCGCCATGGGGCTTCATCAGACTGTCGAGTTCCCGTTCTCCCGCATGGCCGAAGGGCGTGTGGCCGAGATCATGGGCCAGAGCCAGCGTCTCGGTCAGGTCTTCGTCGAGTCCGAGTGCCCTGGCGATGGTGCGGGCGATTTGCGCCACTTCGATCGAATGGGTGAGCCGGGTGCGGTAGTGATCGCCTTCATGGTAAACGAAGACCTGCGTTTTGTGCTTGAGCCGGCGGAAGGCGGTGGAATGGATGACGCGGTCCCGGTCGCGCGCAAAAGGACTGCGCCAGGCGCTTTCGGCCTCCGCATGGAGCCGGCCCCTGCTCTGTTCCGGGATCAGGCGGAACGCCGCCGTCTTTCGCATCATGGCAATTATCCGTTGACAAGCCCTGGCTTAAAACCAACATACACGATCATGACACTGCCGATCACCTTAACAGACCGGGCTGCCAGCCGGATCAAGGAAATTCTCGCCGCCGACCCGGCCAAGACCGCCCTGCGGGTTGCCGTCAATGGCGGCGGCTGCTCCGGTTTTCAATATGAATTTGCCCTGACCGCGGACCGCACCGGCGACGACCTTGTAATTGAGCGCGACGGCGCCGTCGTCCTCATCGATTCCGTGTCGCAGGGCTTTGTCGAAGGTTCCGAGATCGATTTCGCCGACGATCTCATCGGCCAGTCCTTTAAGGTCAGGAATCCCAATGCCAAGGCCTCCTGCGGCTGCGGCACAAGTTTTACGATCTAGCCCCCGATGCTGATTGCCACCTGGAACATCAATTCGGTCAATGCCCGGATCGAGCAGGCGGTGGCGTGGCTGAAGGAAGCCTCGCCCGACGTGGTCTGCCTCCAGGAGATCAAATGCGAGGATGCGGGCTTCCCGGCGGCCGCCTTCGAGGATCTCGGCTACAATGCCGCTGTCCACGGCCAGAAGACCTATAATGGCGTCGCCATCCTGTCGAAGCGCCCACTCGCTGACATCCGCAAGGGTCTGCCGGACGGCAACGACGATTCGCAATCGCGCTATCTCGAAGCCGTCGTCGAGGGGGACAGAGGCCCAATGCGGGTCGCCTCGATCTATCTGCCCAACGGCAATCCTCCGGATACGGACAAATATGCCTACAAGCTGGCCTGGATGGACCGGCTGATCTCCCACGCCCGCGCATTACTTGCGCTTGAGGAACCGCTGGTTCTGGCCGGCGACTACAATGTCATTCCGCGGGCCATCGACGCCAAAACCCCCCAGGCTTGGGTTTCGGACGCGCTGTTTCTGCCGCAAAGCCGGGCC
>JANMQL010000072.1:0-2117 GCA_031370475.1 Hyphomicrobiales bacterium
TGACCGGATACGCCTTTCGGGCGTCAATTCTCCTTATGAAGTCCGTCATCTCCGATCGGATCGAAACGCCGCTGGGGTCGATGCTGTTGCTGGCTCGCGACGGTGCGCTGGTGGGTCTTGAATTCGACGACCAACCGGAGCGGATCGCGCGCGACCTGCGGCTCAGGTTTGGGGCGGCGGAGCTGTTTCCTGCGGCCAATCCGCACGGCTTCTCGGATCGTATCCGGGCTTATTTCGCCGGCGACCTATCGGCCATCGACGATATCCCGGCGGATGGCGGGGGAACGGACTTCCAGCGCCGGGTGTGGGGCGAGCTCAGGCGCATTCCTTGCGGCACGACGGCTTCCTATGGCGATATCGCCCGGCGCCTCGGCGACCCCAAGGCAACGCGCGCCGTGGGCCTTGCCAATGGCCGCAATCCGGTCTCGATCGTGGTGCCGTGCCACCGGGTGATCGGCGCCGATGGAGCGCTGGTGGGTTATGGCGGTGGTCTTGACCGCAAGAGCTGGTTATTGCGCCACGAAGGGGTGCCGGTCGGGGTGGGCAGGATATCGCCCCAGGGCGACCTATTCGCGCCGCCGCCGGCGGTTCTCTAGAGCATCGGACCCAAAAGTGGATACCACTTTTGGGAATATCCGATGCTCAAGCATATAATCTGGCGCAACTTTTCGCCCTCAAGTGGAATCCACTTGAGGGCCCGTTGCGCTAGCCGCGCACCATCATGTTCAGAAAGGCCGCGGCGAGCTTGCGCGTCGCCTGCCGCAGTTCCGGCGTATGGGCCTGGCGGAGATAACAGGCATAGGCCTGTTCCAAAAGCCGGCCGATGCTGCCATCGGGTGTTTCCGTGGTCAGTATGGCCAGCGTCTGGCTCGACAGCGCATAGGCCTTTTGGCCTTCCTGGCCCTTGACCAGGCCTTCCAACCTGATCCAGTCGTCGGCGCGCACGATCAGCTTGGAGGATTCAGTATCCGGCAGATGACTGACCACGGCCTTGAGGATGGCGCGTTCGAAAAGCGGCGCGGCAAGCGGCACGACGGTGAACAGATTGGCCATTCCGAGAGCCAGGAGCTCGAAGAAAAGCTCGCGCGGCGGCGCAGCCTCAACCGGGCTGGGCGCGGCTGCCGCATCGCCGGCGGGGGCGATCTTGCCGAGCGCATCCGCCATCTGCCGCGCCGCTTGGTCGGCGGTGCCCGATACTGCTGTCATGAATCACTCCCGAGATTGACGCTAATAGCGCGCCGGAGGGGCCGTTTGTAAAGGCCCCGGCCGCTCGGCGGGGTGAGCAAGAATCGGGTGGTCATGGCGGCGCCGTGGTGGTCAATGGGCTGGGCACAGAGGATCAGCCATGACCGACATTCGTTTCATTGCCATGCCGACCGAGGAAGCCCGCAGGTTTCAGGCGGGCGGACCGGATGCCCATGGAATGGTGGCAGAGCGCCGCATATCGGACGGAGACGGAGTTCCCTGCCGGCATTGCCTCTTAGATGTGGCCAAAGACGAGGCCTATCTCATACTCGCCTATCGGCCGTTTCCCGCGCTGCAACCCTATGCGGAGACCGGGCCGATCTTTCTGCACGCGGCAGCCTGCGAACGCACCGCGGACCAGCACGATACTCCGGCGATGCTGATGAAGCGCGCCGCCCATCTGATTAAAGGTTACGGACCTGACGACCGGATTGTCTACGGCACCGGTAAGGTGGTGGCGGCGGCTGAATTGGCCACTGCGGCGGCGGAAATTTTAGGGCGCGGAGATGTCGCCTACGCGCATGTGCGCTCGGCGCTCAACAATTGCTATACCTGCCGGGTGGAGCGAGCCTGAGCCTTGGACGTCTTGCGGTTCCTGAGCACATGCTCGTGGCCGGCGTCATAGAGGGCCGAGTCGCGAAAATCATGGGCGGCAAGCACGGGACCGACGAGAATGAGGGCGGTGCGCGTCAATTTGGCGGCGCGAACCTTCTTCGCAATTGTCGAAAGCGCGCCGCGCAGGATCATCTGGTCCGGCCAGGTAACGCGGTAGACGACGATGACGGGGCAATCGGCGCCGTAATGGGGGGTGAGTGCCCACTCGATGTAACCAAGATTGCGGATAGACAGGTGGATGGCGAGGGTGGCCTTGG
>JANMQL010000205.1:0-1661 GCA_031370475.1 Hyphomicrobiales bacterium
GATGCTTTCAATAAGCCTCAGGAAACCGATTTTCTGCTTTTCGCTGGTGGTCCCACAGGCATCACTGGCGAATTAGCCGAGTACCAAACTGGCAATCGATCCACATGAAACCGACCCGGCTGTGATCAGCGCTCTTGCGATGGAAAGCTCGCAATGCGAATTGTTTTTTCTTTGCGGTCATGGCCGCCATGCTCGCGATCGTACACCCGGCATCGGCTTGGATGAGTGCCGCTGAACTTTCATTTCGTTTGTGAAACGGCCATGATTTCGTGCGTTGCTTGAAATCTACCCTGCCAGACAAAGCAAATCTTTAGTCGCTAACCGCATCGGCGCAATTGCGCTGGCGCGACCGCACCAAAATAGGATGTAAGATGCCTGCGCGACTTCCGTGTTGACTTGTTGGGCTTCGGTATGGGGATGATCGATCCGGTATTCGGCAACTCGCCCATTCAGAAATGAAACTCATCCACTCCATCGGTATTGCGGCTGGAACGGCGATCGTGGCTGCCGTCGTCGTCGGCTTCGATCGGATGGCCGGCCTTGATCTCTTCACTTCGGCAGGATGGGGCGTACCGCAGTCCCAGGCGCAGAGCACCCCGCGCCCTGCCGCGCAAAAACCGGCGGCCACACCTGCGCCCGCACCCGCACCTGCCCAGACTCAGGCACCGAGCGCCACACAGCGAACGGAACGCACCGTCTATGATTCCTGGACGGTCACCTGTTCCGAGACGGTCGAAAAGACTTCCAAGAAAACCTGCTCGGCGCTGCTTCAGGTGGTCGAGGAAAAGCAGCGCCAGGTCTTGCTGGTGTGGGTCATCGGCCGCGACAATCAAGGCGTGTTGCGCACCGTCATTCAGTCTCCGACCGGCATTCAAATCCCGAAGGGGCTTGAGCTGAGGTTCGGCAATGGCCCGGCCAGAGCGCTCCCTTATACGGCCTGCACGCCGCAAAACTGCGAGGCTTCGACGGTCATGGATGACGCAATGGTCCGCGATGCCAACGCCAGTCCGGAAGCCACGGCGACTATTGTTGCGGTCGACGGCAGGACCATCAATTTCAAGATGGGCATCAAAGGCATCGACAAGGCGCTTGCCGCGCTCGGGAAATAGGCCGACCGCTGCTCGCCGAAATGGTCGGCATTCGCCATGATGTCGCGCACCGGATATTCGCGTTGCCTTGCGGCCGGTCTGTGATTTTTCGCTGTGGCAGTGTTGCCGCCCCAATCTCGCGGGTCTGAGCGCACGCCTGGCGGCAGCCTTCTGCCCATCCCCTCAGCCACTTAGATTGACAAACCCACGCATCGGGGCCGCCAGATTGCCAACGCCTTGGCTGTTCCGCATAGCTCCAAGCCGATGACGAGGGTTCGATTCCGCGCGCGCGGTCCATTATGATGCGCCCTGGATTCTGAACACAGACGGCTCCGCTGTTCCGATCGCGGGCGCACCGTTGCAATCCGGGAGGACACGATGTCGGCAACACAGACCCAGGCCCAGGAGGCGTTCGCCGCGCGGATGGCCGAGAAGCACATCACGCCGCTCTGGACCATCGCCAGCCGGCTCGTGATGCGCGAGCCGACGCCGAAGATCCCGCCGGTCTATTGGAGCTACCAGCGCGACGTGCGCCCCTACATTCTCGAGGCGGCGGAGGTGATCTCGGCGGCC
>JANMQL010000127.1:0-9310 GCA_031370475.1 Hyphomicrobiales bacterium
GTGAAAGCTGGGCTTGCGCCTTCTCCTCGACCCAGGCGCGCCACATGTCGACCATGGGCCTGGCCGCCTCGGGCGGTGCTGCGCCGGTCAGTTTCTCGCGCACGATCAGCGCCACGGCCTCGTCGAGCGGCGCATCCTTGCGGTCGGTATAGCGGGCGACGTCCTTCCTGCGGTAGCGGTCGTCGAGCATGGCCGAGAGATTGGCCGCCATGCCCGGCATGGCATTGGCGCCGACCGCCTCGATGCGCGACTGCTCCACCGCCTCGAACACGGCGCGGGCGTTCTTGCCCTGGGGCCGGTAGCGGGCGTGAACCCGGTCGGAATGGTTCGACAATCTCAGCGCAAAGCTGTCGGACAGGCCGCGGGTGATGGCGACATCCCTGGCGGTGAAATCATTGGCGACCTGGGGCAGCTTGGCCTTGTTGGCGGTGAGCTGCGGCTGCTCGTTGCCGAAGGTGACGGTCATCTCCGGATCGCCGGCGATGGTTTTCATCGCCACGCCGAGGGCGCGCTTGAATTCGCCTGCCGGCTGATCGCGGTCGGCGGCCATGGTTTACCTATGCGAGGGCGACGTGGGCCGAGGATTCGGGCAGTTCCTCGCCGAAGCAGCGCTGGTAGAATTCGGCCACCACGGCGCGCTCGAGCTCGTCGCACTTGTTGAGGAAGGTAACGCGGAAACCGAAGCCGACGTCGCCGAAGATTTCGGCGTTCTGGGCCCAGGTGATGACGGTGCGCGGGCTCATCACGGTGGAGAGATCGCCCTGCATGAAGGCATTGCGCGTCAGATCCGCCACCCGCACCATGTTGGCGATGGTCTTGCGGCCCTTCTCGGTCTCGTAGCTCTTGTTCTTGGCGAGCACGATGTTGACTTCCTGGGCATGCGGCAAATAGTTGAGGGCGGTGACGATCGACCAGCGGTCCATCTGCGCCTGGTTGATCTGCTGGGTGCCGTGATAGAGGCCGGTGGTGTCGCCGAGGCCGATGGTATTGGCGGTGGCGAAGAGGCGGAAGGCGGGGTGCGGGCGGATCACCTTGGACTGGTCGAGCAGCGTGAGCTTGCCGGAACTCTCGAGGATGCGCTGGATGACGAACATGACATCGGGACGGCCGGCGTCATATTCGTCGAAGACCAGCGCCACATTGTGCTGATAGGCCCAGGGCAATATGCCTTCGCGGAATTCGGTGATCTGCTTGCCGTCCTTCAGGACGATGGCATCCTTGCCGATCAGGTCGATGCGGCTGATGTGGCTGTCGAGATTGATGCGGATGCAGGGCCAGTTGAGGCGGGCGGCGACCTGCTCGATGTGGGTCGATTTGCCGGTGCCGTGATAGCCGGTGACGATGACGCGGCGGTTGAAGGCGAAGCCCGCCAGAATGGCCAGTGTCGTCTCGCGGTTGAACAGGTAATCCTCGTCGATATCGGGCACATGCTCGCCGGCCTTGGAATAGGCGGGAACCTCGAGATTGGAATCGAAGCCAAAGAGCTGCTTCACCGACACTTTCATGTCGGGCAGGCCTGCGGCCTCGCCATTGGCCTTGGGAATCATGTCATCTTACTTTTCTGATGCGTCGCGGCGGCTTTTAGACGTTCGCACCGGGCACGGCAAGCGGGCTCAGCAGAAGCCGCTGGAGCGCAAATGATCGTAGGCCTGGATCACCGCCTTGAGCGTGTCCTCGTTGGCGCGGCTGCCGCCATTGGCGTCCGGGTGCAGCCGCTTGACCAAGGTCTTGTATTGGCTCTTGACCTTGTCGGGGGCCGCGGTTTCGTCGAGGCCGAGGGTCTGCAAGGCCTTCAGTTCGGTATTGCGCAGGGCGCGGCCCTTGGGGTGGCCGGTGGTCTGCTGCTTGCCCTCGCCGAACAGATTGAAGGGATCGCGCGGCCCCTTGACGGCCTTGCGCCGCTTGCCGCTGACATTGGCATTGGCGTTCTCGCCGAGCTTCCAGGTTGGCCTATGGCCGGTGCGGGCGTCCTTCTGGAAACCCTGGACCTCGTCGTCCTTCATGCCCTCGAAATAATTGTAGGTCTTGTTGTACTGCTGCACATGCTCGGTGCAGTAATTGTGGAATTGGCCCTCGTTGCCGCGGCCCTTGGGCGCCTTGTGGCGGCCGGGCTTGGCGCAACCTGGCCATTCGCAGACCGGGAAGCGGTCGCGCGCCAAGCGCTCGGCGCCGGGCTTGACGCGGACCTTGTCGAAATATTTTGAATCGAGCTTCATGTTGGGCGATTATGGTGATCGAAGCCGCTCGCCGCAACCCCCGCAAAGGTGCTATAATGAGTTTGGGTTCCGTCGGACAGACGATCGCCGCGAAGCTGACGCAACGCTTCGTTCCGGCCCATCTCGAAGTGATCGACGAATCGCACCAGCATCATGGCCATTCGGGCGCCAGGCCCGGCGGCGAGAGCCATTTCCGCGTCAGGATCGTGGCCGAGAGCTTCCGCGGCAAATCGCGCGTCGAACGGCACCGCATGGTGAATGAAACACTAGCGGAAGAACTCAAGGAGCGGGTGCACGCGCTGGCCATCGAGGCCGGGGCGCCCGAGTGAGTTGGCCGTCAGGTGCGATCGAGCGGCGTCACCTTGATCGAGGTCACCTGATGCTTGCGCTTCTTCAGCACCTCGAAGCGGAAACCGTGAAAATTGAAGGCCTGGCCGATATCGGGAATGGCGCGAGCCTCATGGATGACGAGACCGGCGATGGTGGTGGCTTCCTCGTCGGGAAGTTCCCAGTCGAAGGCGCGGTTCAAGTCGCGCACCGGTACGCCGCCGTCGATGACATAGGAGCCGTCGGGTTTCTTGCGCACGCCGGTCGCCACTGCGTCGTGCTCGTCCTTGATGTCGCCGACGATCTCCTCGATGATGTCTTCCAGCGTGATCAGGCCCTGCACCTCGCCGTATTCGTCGACGACGATGGCGAAATGAGTCTTGCGGCGGAGGAAGGCGTTGAGCTGGTCGGGCAGCTTGCGGGTGTCGGGCACGAACCAGGCCGGGCTCATGATGTCGTCGAGATCGACTTTCGATGCATCGCCGCCGGCCTTCTGCACGGCGGCGAACAGGTTCTTGGCGTGCAGGATGCCGACGATGTTGTCGGGCTTGTCCTTCCACACCGGGATGCGGGTGTGGCCGCTCTTGAGGACTTTTTCGACGATCTGCTCGGGCGGCTCGGAGCCGTCGATCAGCGTCATCTTGGTGCGATGGACCATGATGTCGGCGACTTCCAGGTCCTGGAGATCGAGAATGCCGCCCAGCATGTCGCGGTCTTTCTTGATGACCGTGCCTTCCTTCAGATGCAGGTCGATGGCGCCGCGCAATTCGTCATGGGCCGAGAGCACGTCCTGGGCGTTGGAAATGTCGACGCCGAACAGCCGCAATACGCCTTTTACGATATATTCGACGGCCATGACGACGGGACCGAAGACGGCGACGAGCAGGCGCACCAGCGGCGCCACGTTGAGCGCCACCCGGTCGGGATAGGCGATGGCATAGGTCTTGGGCATGACCTCGCCGAAGATCAGCACCAGGATGGTCATGGCGACCGAAGCGATCACCGCGCCGCTGTCGCCGAATATCTTGACCAGGGCCACGGTGGCCAAGGCCGAGGCGGTGATATTGGCCACGCTGTTGCCGAGCAGCAACGCGCCGATCAGGCGCTCGCGGGTATTGGTCAAGGCGAGAACCAGGGAGGCGCGCCACGAGCCGCGGCGCTCGAGTTCGTTGATGCGGGCCCGCGAGGTGGCGGTCAGCGCCGTTTCCGAACCGGAAAAGAACGCCGACATCACCAGGAGGCACAGGATGGCAACAATGCTGGCGCCAAGATCGATGGTCATTGCCGTGCTCCATCTTCCTTCAGAAATGCCAGGACATCGGCCTCGGCCACGTCGCGGGCGATGAAGGCCTCACCGATGGCGCGGACCAATATGAAGGTCAGCTTGCCGGCTTGCGCCTTCTTGTCCTGGCGCATGATGGCGAGAAGCTCCTCGGGCGGCGGCAGGCGACCGGGAATGTCGCGGCTGTGGACCGGCAATCCGGCGGCCTTCAGGTGCTTGGCGACCCGGCCGGCGGTGCCGGCAGCGGCATGCTTCAGGCGTTCGGAGAAGCGCAAAGCCTGAACCATGCCGATGGCGACGCCCTCGCCATGCAGAAGGCGATCGGAATAGCCGGTGGCCGCCTCGAGTGCGTGGCCGAACGTGTGGCCGAGATTGAGCAGGGCACGAACCCCGGTTTCGTTTTCGTCTTCGGCGACGATCCGGGCCTTGGCCTCGCAGCTCGTCTTGATGGCGCGGATGCGGGCCTGCCGGTCGCCGGCCAGGATGGCGCCGGATTGGGCCTCCAGCCACTCGAAGAAGGCCGCATCGCCGATGAGCCCGTATTTGGCGACCTCGGCATAGCCCGCCGCCAGCTCGCGCTTGGGCAAGGTATCGAGCAGGGCGATGTCGGCGATGACGGCGGCCGGCTGGTGGAAGGCGCCGATCAGGTTCTTGCCATGGGCCGAGTTGATGCCGGTCTTGCCGCCAACCGTGCTGTCGACCTGGGCGAGAAGGGTGGTTGGAATCTGGATGAAGCCGACGCCGCGCCTGAGGATGGCGGCGGCGAAGCCGGCGAGATCGCCGATGACACCGCCGCCCAGCGCCACGATACGGTCGCGCCGCTCGATGCCGGCGGCGAGGAGGCGGTCGCAGAGTTCGGCCAGATGCTTGAAGCTCTTGGTCGTCTCGCCGGGCGGCAGAACGATGGGCGTGGCGGCGACGCCGGCGGCGGCGAGCGATGCTTGCAGCGCCACCAGATGATGGCGCGCCACATTCGCGTCGGTGACGATGGCGGTAACGGGGCGGGCGAGAAGCGGTGCGATACGGCGGCCGGCTTCGGCCAGGAGGCCGTCGCCGATGGCGATCTCATAGCTCCGCTCGCCCAGGCCCACGCGCACGATCTCGGAAGTACTCATGGGCCGCCCTGACCGGAAAACCGGCCCCATCCATCCCATCTGCCCAGGGCCTTGATCACGTCATTGACCATCTGGCCGTGCTGCACGTCGCGGCTGTCCACCGTCACATCGGCGCCGGCATAGATGGGATGGCGCTGTTCGATCAGTTTCCGCATCACCGCTTCGGGGTCTTCGGACTTGAGCAGCGGCCGGCCGGAGCGTTTCAGTACGCGCTTCATCAGCAGGGGAAGATCGGCCCTCAGCCAGACCGAAACACTGACCTGCCGGATGCGTTGTCGGGTTTCCTCGTTGATGAAAGCACCGCCGCCGGTAGCCAGAACCTGGGCGCCGCCGCCGAGGAGCCGGGCGATCACCCGGCGCTCGCCTTCGCGGAAATAAGCTTCGCCGTGGTCGGCGAAAATCTCGGCAATGGACTTGCCGGCGGCAACTTCAATTTCATGGTCGGCATCGACAAAGGGCAATCCCAGTTTTTCAGCCAGCCTGCGGCCGACGCTCGACTTGCCCGCGCCCATCAATCCGACCAGAACGATGGAGCGGTCTTGCAGGCGCACACGGACATTTTCGGTCTCCTTGGCAATGGAGCGTCGGGCCATCTTCCTCAAACCTCGAACTTGCGGCCGTTCTATCAAGCGGGCCCGGTAACCGCAAAGGCTTTCCGGGCGCGCCGCTAACGGCTACAATCGGTCAACAAGGATTCGGCCGTGCCAGACAGTCTTCGTTTTATCTTAATCCTCGCATGCTTGGGTGGCGCCGTATATGGCGCTGCCTGGGGCCTCGCAAACTTTCCTCCCGAGCAGTCGGAGATCGTGAAATCGCTGGCGCATGAACGGGTCCGGCAACAATGAAAGTCGGCGCGGGCAACAGGACTCGCGCCTGATCGAGCGCTTTCTCGAAATGCTGAGCGCCGAGCGCGGCGCATCTCGCAACACCCTCGATGCCTACCGGCGCGATCTCGGCGGCTATGGTGAATTCGTGGCGCGGCTGGGCTTCGCCATCCTCCAGGCCGATAGCGATGCCATTCGCGGCTACCTGGCCCATCTCGAAGCGCAGGGCATGGCGCGGACCACGGCGGCGCGAAAATTGTCGGCGGTCAGGCAGTTTCACAAATTCCTGCATGGCGAGGGACTGGCCAAGGGCAATCCGGCTTCGGCCATCGAATCGCCGCGGGCCGGACGGCCGCTGCCCAAGTTGCTGGCGGTGGCGGATGTGACCCGGCTGCTCGATGCCGCCGCTTCGCTGGCCGGCGCGGCCAAGGGCAAAAAGCGGCTCAAGGCGCAGAGGCTGCACTGCCTGCTCGAACTTCTCTACGCCACGGGCTTGCGCGTTTCGGAGCTGGTCGGACTCACGATCGGGGCGGCGACGGCCGACGGAAATTTCATCGCTGTCACCGGCAAAGGCGGCCGGCAGAGGCTAGTGCCGGTTTCGCAAACCGCGGGACGGGTACTCAAGGATTATCTCAAGACTCTGCGCGCCGCCGCTGAAGGCGAGCCGAAATGGCTGTTTCCCTCGCATGGCGCCAAGGGGCACCTCACCCGGCAGCACTTCGCTCTCGAACTCAAAGGCCTGGCGCGGGCCGCCGGATTCGATGCCGGCCGGCTGTCGCCGCATGTGCTGCGTCATGCCTTCGCCAGCCATCTCCTCGAAGGCGGCGCCGATCTGCGCGCCGTGCAGCAAATGCTGGGCCACGCCGACATCGCCACCACGCAAATCTATACCCACGTGCAGGCCTCGCGGCTCAGGGCGGCGGTGGCGGCGCATCATCCGCTTGCCAAGAAAAGTTGACTTTGTAGGCCGGCGCGGCCACTTTCCGCCGCAACCCATTCAAATTTGAGAGCCGATGCCGTCATATCTGGATTTTGAAGCCCCGGTCGCCGACCTCGAGGGCAAAATCGCCGAGCTTCGCGCCTTGGCGGCGGGCGATTCGACGGTATCCATCGCCGAAGAGGTCAGGGCGCTGGAGAAGAAGGCGGCCAAAAGTCTCGCCGATCTCTACGATGCGCTGACGCCGTGGCAGAAGGCGCAAGTGGCGCGCCATCCCGAGCGCCCCCATGCGGTCGACTATATCAGCGGCCTCATGAGCGAGTTCACGGCAATGGCCGGCGACCGGAAATTCGCCGAGGACGCGGCAGTGGTGGGCGGCCTGGGGCGCTTCCGCGGCAGTCCGGTGGTGGTGATCGGCCAGGAGAAAGGCAGCGACACAGCGTTGCGGATCAAGCACAATTTCGGCATGGCGCGGCCCGAGGGCTACCGCAAGGCGGTGCGGCTGATGGAGATGGCCGACCGCTTCGGCGTGCCGGTCATAACTTTCGTCGATACCCCCGGCGCCTATCCCGGCATCGACGCCGAAGAGCGCGGCCAGGCCGAGGCGATCGCCCGCTCGACCGATTGCTGCCTGGCGCTCGGCGTGCCGCTGGTTTCGGCAATCATCGGCGAGGGCGGTTCGGGCGGCGCCATCGCCATTGCCACGGCCAATACGGTGCTGATGCTGGAATACGCCATTTACAGCGTCATTTCGCCGGAGGGTGCGGCCTCGATCCTGTGGCGCGACGCGGCGCGGGCCAAGGATGCCGCCGCGGCCATGAAAATTACCGCCACCGACCTGAAGAAACTCGGCATCGCCGATGAAATCGTCGCGGAGCCGGTGGGCGGCGCGCACCGCAATCCGGCCCAGGCCATTGCGGCAACCGGCGAGGCGATCGCGCGGGCGCTCAACGCTTTTGCAGGGGTTTCGGGGGATGTTTTACGCACCCAGAGGCGCGAGAAATTCCTGGCGATCGGCAGCAGTCTGTGAGGCGTGGCGCCGGTTTAGAGGCCCAAGACAGCACTAAAATCTGCGACGATCTGATTGGCCCAGCCTGTGAACGAGCCAGAGAAGACCTTCATTACGGGGAGAAGCATGAGTCCCATTATCGAGGCAATGAATGCATACTCAATAGATGTCGATCCGCTCTCGTCCGAGCGGAGACGCTTGAGTTGCTTTGCGATGGCAATCACGGCCCTTAAACTCCCATTGCGCCAGAATTGAATTCCCGGACTGGATAATTGCAATTAAGCACCTAGGACCTTCTATCCGTATTAACACATTCGCTAAAATCTTATGAATCGGGATGGGTGCGGCAATCGAAATCCAGTGGTGAAGTGCTTGTAGATGCAGCAAAAAATGGTTAAGAGCCCCGGCAATTTCCGGACAAGTTTGCGATTAACCAGCAAAACCATGCAATGTCATGGCATTGCGGGCGAAATCCCGATTGGACCGGGCGCCAGAAAGAATTCGATAACCAGCGATTTGGAATTCAGTGTCCGTTTGGCGGAGCAATCGCCATCCGTTGCGATATGCGGGCAGCTTGAAGCGGTAGGCATGCCGTCCCATGTAGCCGGTTCTGCTGGAAAGATCGATTGGAGGCGGGATATGGCAATGAAACTGTCGCGGCGGACCGCGATCAAGGGATTGGCAGCGGCGGCGATGGCACCGGCTTTCCGGCTCCCCGGAGCGGCACAGGCAGCTTCTCCGGCATCCTTGCGCGCCGTCAGCCGCACGATCGAGGTGAACGGCAAGGCCGCCAAGGTCTATGGGCTGATTGGACCCAGCGGCAAGCCGGGGCTGGAATTGCAGCTCGGTCAAAAATTCACGGCCGGCCTGTTGAACGAGACCGGCGTTGAAACCCTGGTCCATTGGCATGGGCTGACGCCGCCCTCGGCCCAGGACGGCGTGCCGATGCTGTCGCAACCGCCGCTGCAGCCCGGCGGCCGCTACGATTACGATTTCGCCAATGCCCGGTCCGGCACCCACTGGATGCATTCGCATGTGGGCCTGCAGGAACAACTGCTGCTGGCCGCACCCCTCATCATCCGCGAAACCGATGTACCCCTGTTCGACGAGCAGGAGCATGTGGTGATGGTACACGACTTCACGTTCCGCGATCCGGCCGAGATTCTGGCCGAATTGCAGGGCGGCGGCGGACATGCCGGCCATTCGATGCAGGGCATGTCGATGCAGGGCATGTCGATGCAGGGCATGGCCATGACGGCCATGCTCAATGACGTGACCTTCGACGCCTATCTCGCCAACGATCGCACGCTGGACGACCCGGAAATCGTCGGTGTCGAGACCGGCGGGCAAATGCGGCTGCGCATCATCAATGCGGCCGCCGCCAGCAATATGTGGATCGATCTCGGCGGGCTGACGGGCGAGCTCATTGCCGTCGATGGCAACGCCATCCTGCCGCTGGCCGGCACGGTTTTTCCGCTCGCCATTGCGCAGCGCGCCGACATTCGCCTGCGTATCCCGAAGGCAGGCGGCGCCTTCCCGATCCTGTTCCGGCCCGAGAATGTGACGGCCAGAACCGGTATCATTTTGGCGACACCGGGAG
>JANMQL010000152.1:0-1534 GCA_031370475.1 Hyphomicrobiales bacterium
CTTCGGCTTTGCGGCACTCGTCGTCGTCGGCGACCAGAAGGGCCGCGTTGGCTTCGGCCACGGCAAGGCACGCGAAGTGCCCGAAGCCGTGCGCAAGGCTACCGAAAGCGCCAAGCGTACGCTGATCCGCGTGCCGCTGCGCGAAGGCCGCACGCTTCACCACGACATTGACGGTCGTTGGGGCGCAGGCAAGGTCACGCTTCGCACGGCTCCCCCGGGAACCGGCATCATCGCCGGCGGCCCGATGCGCGCCGTATTCGAATCGGTTGGCATGGCCGACGTGGTTGCCAAGTCCAAGGGCTCTTCCAATCCCTACAACATGGTACGCGCCACTTTCGACGCCCTTAAAAAGCAAGTGTCTCCCCGCTCGGTGGCCGCCCGGCGCGGCAAGAAGGTCGCCGACGTGCTGCGCCGCCGCGGTAGCGAAGCTGCGGTTACTGAATAAGCGAAGGACAGGTTCCATGGTGAAGGCAAATACCGGCAAGAAAATCACGGTGCAGCAGGTCCACAGCCCGCAGCGCCGTCCCGCCGATCAGCGCGCGACACTCGTCGGCCTCGGCCTCAACAAGCTCAATAAGACGTCGACGCTGGAAGATACGCCAGCGGTACGCGGCATGATCGCGAAGGTTGCGCATCTCGTCCGCGTGGTTGGATAAGGATCAAGACTCATGAAGCTCAATCAGATCGCCGATAATGACGGCGCCACCAAGCAGCGCAAGCGCGTTGGCCGCGGCATCGGTTCGGGCCTCGGCAAGACGGCGGGCCGCGGCGGCAAGGGTCAAACGGCGCGCAAGGGCGGCGCCAAGGCCGGCTTCGAAGGCGGCCAGATGCCGATCTACCGGCGCCTGCCGAAGCGCGGCTTTAACAAGCCGAACCGGGTCGACTACAACGAAATCAACCTGTTGCGAGTTCAGGCAGCGGTCGATGCCAAGAAGTTGGACGGCAAGACCCCGGTGACCGTCGAGGCGCTGGTTGCCGCGGGCGTGTTGTCGAAGCGGCTGGCCGGGGTCAGGCTTCTGGCCACGGGCGAGCTTAAGTCAAAGCTCGATTTCGAGGTCTGGCATGCTTCGAAAGGGGCGATAGCCGCGGTCGAGAAGGCCGGCGGTACGGTCAAGATTCTGCGGCCGGCCGAGGCGCCTGCCGAAACGAAGTAGGGTTGCAGGCGTTCCCGGGGTTCCCCACATAGGTCTGTTGGGGGCGCGAGGCGAGGACATGGAATGGCATCGGCAGCAGAACAACTTGCGGCAAATCTGAATTTCGGCGCCCTCGCCAAGTCCACGGACCTGAAGAACCGCATCTGGTTCACGCTCGGCGCGCTGATTGTCTACCGGCTCGGCACCTATATCCCCATTCCCGGCATCGATACCATCCAACTCGCCAAATTCGCCGCACAAAATTCCTCCGGCATCCTCGGCTGGGTCAACGGCCTGGCCGGCGGTGCGCTTGGCCGCATGGCGATCTTCGCCCTCAATATCATGCCCTATATCTCGGCCTCGATCATCATTCAGTTGATGTCGTCGGTCTCGCCGCATCT
>JANMQL010000218.1:0-8606 GCA_031370475.1 Hyphomicrobiales bacterium
AAGATGGCCGATTCAGCCGAGAAAAATGTCGTAGAGCAGCTTCATGTTGAGCGCGATGATGATGGCGGCGATCACCCCGGCAGCCGCCGTCAGCCAGACCGGCGCCACCAGCGCGCCCATCTTCTCCCGGTTCATGGTGAACATGACCAGCGGAATGATGGCGAATGGCAGCTGGAAGGCGAGGATCACCTGGGAGAGGATCAGCAGCGTGCCGGTGCCGCTTGCGCCGTAGAGGATGGTAACCCCCGCCGCCGGCACGATCGCCACCATGCGGGTGATGAGGCGCCGGAGCCAGGCGGGCAGCCTGATTTCGAGAAAGCCCTCCATGACGATCTGCCCGGCCATGGTCGCCGTCACCGTCGAATTGAGGCCGCAGCAGATGAGCGCGATGGCGAAAAGCTTGGGCGCCAGCAGCGAGCCGAGCAAGGGCGCCAGCATGGCATGGGCCTCGCCCAGTTCCGCCACGTCGGTGCGCCCCGTCTTGTAGAAAGTCGCCGCCGCCAGAATGAGGATCGAGGCGTTGACGAAGAGCGCGAACATCAGCGCCACGGTCGAATCGAGAGTGGCGAACTTCAGCGCCTCGCGCTTTTCCGGCAGGCTCGAGCCGTAATCGCGGGTCTGCACGATGCCGGAATGGAGATAGAGATTATGCGGCATGACGGTGGCGCCGATGATGCCGAGCGCCAGATAGAGCATGGCCGGGTTCTTGACGATCTCGACGGTGGGCGCGAAGCCGCGGATCGCGCCCCCCCAATCGGGATCGGCGAGTGCGATCTGGACGAAGAAGCACAGGAAGATGACGCCGAGCAACGTGATGATAAAGGCCTCGATCCAGCGGAAACCGAGCCTTTGCAGCCACAGGATGACGAAAACGTCGAGCGCCGTGATGACGACGCCGAGTTCGAGGGGAATGCCGAACAGCAGATTGAGGCCGATGGCCGTTCCCACCACTTCCGCGACATCGGTGGCGATAATGGCGATTTCGGCGAACAGCCAGAGCACCAGGGCGGCGGACCTGGGAAAGGCATCGCGGCAGGCTTGCGCCAGATCGCGGCCCGAACCGATGGCGAGCCTCGCGCACAAGGATTGCAGCAGGATCGCCATGACGTTCGACATCAGCGCCACGGCCAGCAGCGCATAACCGAACTGCGCCCCGCCGGCGATCGAGGTGGCCCAGTTGCCGGGGTCCATATAGCCGACCGAGACCAGATAGCCGGGGCCGATGAAGGCGAGCGCCCGCTTCCACAGGCTGCCCGTACGCGAGACATGAATCGAGCGGAAGACATCGGCCAGCGACGGCTCGCCGCGCGGCCGCCGCCAGCCCGGACGCTCTGCCGGTATGGCTGTGGCAGCGAATTCGCCGCTTGGGGAAATATCGTTCAAGTCACACCAGCAGTGCCGTCACATACATTGTCACCAGTCCCGCCGCCACGCCGCCCGCCACCGCCGGATCGAGCAGGTGACGGAAACCGGCCCGCCTGGTTATCAACGCCGTGACCTCGACGATGACTTGCAGGATGGCGCCGGCCGCCACCGCAAAGCAGATCGAAATCCACAAGGGCCCCACTGCCTGGGTACCGATCACCGTGCCGGCCACGGCGGGAAGGCCGGCCAGCGCCGCGAGACCCGCGAAATTCCACAGCGACGGCCGCTTTTCGGCGACCGGCGCCGCGATGGCAATGCCTTCGGTCACATTGTGGATGGTGAAGCCGATCACCAGATAGGTGGCCATCGCCGCCGCCCCCGTCGCCAGCGCCGCGCCCACCGCGAGCCCTTCGCCCAGATTGTGCAGGCCGATACCGAGCGCGATGAAGCCCGCCAGCCTGAGGCCCTCGGGAGCGGCGCCGCCGCGGCGGCCCACCGCCAGAAGGCCGATCGCGGTGAGGCCCGCCACCACCCAGAACAGCACCGGCCCCCTGAGCCGCCCGATGGTTTCGCCCGCCTCCTCCAGCCCTTCGCCGACCGTATCGATCAGCAGGAAGGCGAGAAGGCCGACGGTGAGCGCCAGAAGGAAGTTCAGGCCGTTGCGCGACAGCGAACGCATGGCCGGCCAGGCCAGCAGGCCGATCGCCACCGGCACGACGCCGAGCAGCACGCCGACGCTGGCGAGAAGGCCGAGGGATGCCCCGCCCAAGGCCGGCGTGAGTTGCGCCACCTCGATGGTGTGTTCGACGACGACGCCGGTTTGCGTGATGAGCGCGATGTGGTGGGCTTCGCCGGCAATCCATGGATAGGGGATGTCGAAGCGCGTCAGGCCGAGCCGGGCCGAAGGCCGCCGCGGCTCGGCCGTGAAGCTGCGATAGGCGCCATCCACCTGGATCTGGGCGACGACCACCGGCTCGGAGCCGTCGGTGCGCAACGCGAGTGAAATCAGGCCCGGCGTCAGCCGCACCGATTCGACCGCCGCCTCTTCCACCGGCGGCGCCCCGGCGGCGAGCCGGTCGAGTGGCCGCCACCACAGCAACAGCGCCACGACAAGAACGAGGATGACGGCGGGCAGGGCCAGCCAGAAGCGGGCGCCGCTCATGCCACCACCTCGAAGTGACTCATCCAGCCGAGCTCGGCGAATTCCGATTGATGGGCATGGAACATGTAAAGGCCGGGCTCGTGGTCCGCGAAGGTGAATTCCAGGATGCCGCGCTGGGCCTGGCACATCATCACCGTGTCGATGGTGCGGTGGGTGGGATCGAGCGTCGTGCCGTGATCGTAGAAATCGAAGAAATTGGCGTGCAGATGCAGCGAGTTGATCGGATCGAACTCGGTCATGTTGACCAGATAGATGCGCACCGGCCGGGCTTTCTCGATGCGGATCGGCCGGTTGAAATAGGCAAAGGGGATCGAGTTCACCGCGTAGAATTCGTTCTCGCCGTCGAAATTGGTGTCGAAGCCGTTCATCACCATGATCAATTCCTGCCAGCGCCCGTTCTCCGGGCTGCCGAGCAGGCGGGAGGCGGCCTTCTCGCGCTGCTCCGGATGCAGTACCGGGTCCGGATCGACGATGAAGGCGCCGTAGAGGCCCTTGTGGATGTGGCGCTTCAGCGGAATGGCATGGCAGTGATAATGGTGGCAGCCAAAGGGCCTGGCTTCGAATTCGTAGGTGAACTCGCCGCCCGGCTCGACCATCCCCGCGCCCGGAACGCCGTCCATGCGGGCGGCATGGATTCCGTGAAAATGCATCGAATGCGGATGCGAACTGCCATTGACGAAGCGGATGCGAAGGCGCTCGCCTTCCGTGCAGCGCAAGGTCGGCCCTGGGATGCGGCCGTTATAGGACCAGCCGGCGAACATGACGCCCGGCGCCACTTCGAATTCACGATCAAGCGCGGTGAGCGTCCATTCGCGCGTGCGGCGGCCATTGGCATCGATGGTCAAGGTTCCCGCGTCCCAGTCGGTCAGAATGGCATGGGGGTCGAAGCCGTTCTTCACGTAATCGACCTCGCCGACGACGATGTTGGCGCCACGGTCGTGTCCGCCATGCGCGGCCGTTTCCTGGGCACCGGCCGGCAGGCTGGCGGCCATGGCCGGCAGCGGCATGGCGGCGGCCGCCCCCAGGAATTTGCGCCGGCTGAAATCAAGCGATGTCATTTCGTTCTCCCAGGCAAAGTTTAGCATTGGCTAAACTATATGCAATAGGGTAATTTCGCATCGCAGCAGAAGGGTTAAGAATGAAGCCGGCGCGAAAAAAGGGCCAGACCGCGAAACTCCGCTCGGCGGCGTTCCGGCGCATCCGCGCCGACCACCAGACGGAACTGGCCGGGGATTATGTGGAATTGATCGCCGATTTGATCGACGAGCGCGGCGCGGCCCGCGGCACCGATGTCGCCATGCGCCTCGGTGTCGCCAACGCCACGGTGGTCAAGGCCCTGAAGCGCCTGCAGGATGCGGGCCTCGTCACCCAGGAGCCCTACCGCGCCATTTTCCTCACCGGCGACGGCTGGAAACTGGCCGAGGACGGCCGCCGCAAGCACAAGATCGTCGAAGGCTTCCTGCTGGCGCTCGGCGTCGGCGCCGCCACCGCCCGCATCGATTCGGAGGGCATCGAGCACCATGTCAGCGAGGAAACCTTGCGCGCCATGGCGAGGTTTCTGGCGAGGAATGGGGGGTAAACCATTTTCCTTCTCCCCCACGGGGCGAGGGAAATTTTCCGCCCTACTTCTTCCGCATCACGGCGATGAAAAATCCGTCCGTGTCGTGACTTGCCGGCGTCAGCAGCAGGGTTTCCATCGATCCGTCCGCCGAAGCGGGCGGCTCGCCGCCGGTGGCGCGGCGCCATTGATCTGTATACGGAATGAGTGTGAAGTCCGGATGCGCCGCAAGGAATGACCTGACCTGATCGGCGTTTTCTTCCGGCAGCACCGAACAGGTAATGTAGACGAGCCGGCCGCCGGCCTTAACCAGTTTCTCAGCTTTTTCAAGAACTTGCCGTTGGTCCTTGATTCTTTGTGCGAGCTGATGCGCCGTCAGCCGCCATTTGGCATCGGGCTTGCGCCGCCACGAGCCCGAGCCCGAGCACGGCGCGTCGATCAAGACACAATCGAAGCCGCCCGCTTTGGCGAGCTTGCCGCCTTCGTCGGCGGCGATGACCTCGACATTCTCCGCCCCCGACCGCCTGAGCCGCTCGAAAATGGGCCGCAGCCGGTGCCGGTCGGAATCATGGGCATAGAGCCTGCCCTGGTTCTGCATCATGGCGGCGAGCGCCAGCGTCTTGCCGCCGGCCCCGGCGCAGATATCGGCCACCATCTCGCCGGGCTTCGCTCCCGACATCAGCGCCGCCACCTGCGAGGCCGCATCCTGCACCTCGTACCAGCCGAGCCCATGGGCCGGCTCCACTTCGATATTGGTGTTGCGGGCCTCGGGCCCCGGCGGCAGGATGCGCACGCAGAGCGGCGACAAGGGCCCCGCCAGCGCCCCATAGCGGGCCAGCGCGTCGAGAACCTGTTCCCGCGTTGCCTTCAGCGTGTTGGCTCTGAGGTCGATGGGCGCCCGCTTCGCCAGCGCCGCGCCCTCCGCCGCCGCCCTCTCGCCGAAGGCGCGAACAAATGACGGCAGCAGCCATTCGGGAAAATCGCCCTGCACATAGGCGGGGAGATCGCCGCGAAGCTGCCGGTCGAGTGCCGTCCTCTCGGCATCGCTCAACGGACCCGGCCCATGTTCGGCGATGCAGTGGGCGGCGATATCATCGGGCGCCAGGTTCCACAGATCGCGCAATGCCGCCAGCACCAGGGCCCGCGGTCTGCCGTCGCCCATGCGGCCAGACAGCGAATTGCGCCGCCGCAGGCTGTCGAACACCAGCGTGCCGATGGCATGCCTGTCGCTGGAACCGGCGATGCGATGCGCCTTGCCCCAGTCCTTCAGCGCCTCCGAAGCGGGACGATGGCGGGTGAAAACTTCCGTGAGAATTTCGATCGCCGCCGTGATGCGGCCGGGCATGCGCATGGGTCAGCCGATCACATAAAGCCTGAGGCCCAGCCACAGCCACATCAGCGCGATGCAAGTGGCACCCGCCAGGAAGGCATAGAAACGCTGCACCACCACATTGCCGCCCGTGTGAATGAAACTATGGACGAAGCGCGTGGCGACGAAGGCCCAGGAGAGCACGATCTGCGCGACATCGGCGAGTCCAGTCGTCAGGATCAGCGCCAGCGCCGCATAATAGAGCACCGGCATTTCGAACTGGCTTCCGTAATTATTGCCGAGCTTGCGCAAGCCCTCCGGCCAGCGCGAACTGTCGAGCGCCACGTCCTTGAGCCGCACTTCGCCGCCGCGCACCGCCTTGACCCGGCCCGCTCCCATGCGCCCCACGGTCACGAAGATCAGCGCCACATGGGCGAAGGCGGGCAGCAGCAGGAGTTGCGTCGAGGTCATCTAGAGTCCGATCATGTTTGGATGACGCTTGACTTTGCCTCTCCCGGAGGGAGAGGGAGGGGCCCAAGCGAAGCTTGGGAGGGTGAGGAGGCACGGTGCTTCAATTGCCATACGCGATCCCCTCATCCTCCCATCGCGTCCCGCGATGGGCCCCTCCTTCTCCCCATGGGAGAAGGAAATTTCTTGCCGCGCGAGGCACCGGCGATGGATGATCACGCGCTAGCCCTGCCTCTGGTAATTGGGCGCCTCGCGGGTGATCATGATGTCGTGGGCGTGGCTTTCGCGCAGGCCCGCATTGGTGATGCGGATGAATTCGGCGCGGGTCCGCAATTCGGCGAGACTCGCCGCCCCCACATAGCCCATGGCGGCGCGAAGCCCGCCGACCAGCTGATGCAGCACCGCCGCCACCGGCCCCTTGTAGGGCACCTGGCCCTCGATGCCCTCGGGCACCAGCTTGAGATTGTCCTTCACTTCCTGCTGGAAATAACGGTCGGCCGAGCCCCGCGCCATGGCGCCCACCGAACCCATGCCGCGATAGGATTTGTAGGAGCGGCCGTTATAGAGAAAGACCTCGCCGGGGCTTTCATCGGTGCCGGCCAAGAGCGAGCCGATCATCGCCACATGGGCGCCGGCGGCAAGCGCCTTGGCGAGATCGCCGGAGAGCTTGATGCCGCCATCGGCGATAATCGGCAGATCGGACTTGGCCGCTTCCTCGGCGCAGTCCATGATCGCCGAGAGCTGCGGCACACCGACCCCGGCGATCACCCGCGTGGTGCAGATCGAGCCCGGCCCGATGCCGATCTTGACCGCATCGGCGCCTGCCCCCACCAGCGCCTTGACCGCCTCCGAGGTGGCGACATTGCCGGCAATGATCTGCACCTTGTTGGAGAGCTTCTTGATGCGCCTGACCTGCTCGATCACATGGATCGAATGGCCGTGCGCGGTATCGACCACGATCACATCGGCGCCGGCATCGACCAGCAGCTCGGCGCGCTCGAGGCCGGCATCGCCCGTGCCCGTCGCCGCCGCCACCCTGAGCCGCTCATGCTCGTCCTTGGCGGCGAAGGGATGGTCGGCCGCCTTCTCCATGTCGTTGACGGTGATGAGGCCAACGCATTTGTAATCCTCGTCGACGACGATCAGTTTCTCGATGCGGTACTTGTGCAGCAGCCTTCTCGCCTCGTCGCGATCCACCCCCGCCTTGACGGTGACCAGATTCTCGTTGGTCATCAGCTCGGCCACCCTGGCATTCATGTCGGTGGCAAAGCGCACATCGCGGTTGGTGATGATGCCGACCAGCGTGCCGCGGCCGTCGACCACCGGAATGCCGGAAATCCGGTGGCGCTCCTTGAGCTTCATGACATCGGCGAGCGTCGCCTCGGGACCGATGGTGATGGGATTGACCACCATGCCGGACTCGAAGCGCTTGACCTGCCGCACATGTTCGGCCTGGGTGGCGGGATCGAGGTTCTTGTGGATGACGCCGAGGCCCCCGGCTTGCGCCATGGCGATCGCCAGCTTCGCTTCCGTCACCGTGTCCATGGCGGCGGAGACGATCGGGATCGACAGAGAAATCGAGCGCGTCAGCCTTGTGGCGGTGGAAACCTGGGCCGGCAGCACGGATGACGCGCCGGGCTTCATCAGCACGTCGTCGAAGGTGAGATATTCCGGAATCTGGCGTCGGGCCATCGGCCAACCTCTCAATGAGCGAGACTCGCTAGGATTGGCGGCTGTGCTTAACACCCGGGCGAGGCCGGGGGCAAGCGGGGAGTTTGGGCGGGGAAATGGGCGATGATTACTCGCAATTTGGTCAATGGCGTGCGTTGCCAATGCCGCGCCAATATGGCCAAAATCTCTAAAAGGCATTGCTTTACATGCTCCTTAGTTTCGAGGGGATTGACCATTGCGGGCGATGGCATCAATAGCTTGTTGCGGCATCTGCGCGAAACTGGAAAATCGATATGGTTCGTCTCTCAGAATTTAAGCCCCTGGCCAAGGTATCACTCCCAAATATTGGAGACATTGCGTGCTCTGGATTGTCGCTTTTCGTTGGCCCCAACTCTTCCGGAAAGAGCCATTTTCTTCTCGATCTATACAACCGACTATGTGGGATGCCTCGCAAGCTGGTGGTTGCCGAGGATGTTCGAGTCAACAAGCCGCCAAACTTCAAAATATTCATCGAAAGTCTGAAGGCAGAGGGATACATCCATCCGTCGGAGGATCTCCAAAATATCAATCCCCGAACGACGTACACCGGAACCGGTCAGCCAATTCCAGCGATAAGTCAGCAGCATGCAGAAGCAGCCTATTCAGCATTTGATCCAGATAACTCGAGTAATAAAGGTCAACCCGAGGCATTCCTTAACCACTTCGGGAAAATGCTAGTAACGGCGCTGTTCCTTGAACGTCGTCTGAATGCTCTCAATTCAACAAATCTAATTCAATTCGAGATCAACGCGCCAACCCACGAATTTCATGTATTGCATTGTGATGATGCCGCCCGGCAGAAGCTGTCAGAGGAAATCGATACAGCATTTGGCAAGGCGGTTTGGACAGATGCATCTCATGGGACACTGCTCTGCTTGCGTGTGCGCGACGGGAAATTGCCGACGCCGGATGACATGGCGCGCGGCGCGTCTCATCCGCGCAGAGATGCTGTTCAAGTGCGATGAACAGCAAAGAGCGCGACCCGTCTTATGCACCGACTGGAGTCCCTGTCAACGGCGCGCGGCAGCCCGCGT
>JANMQL010000219.1:0-1742 GCA_031370475.1 Hyphomicrobiales bacterium
CGCGCCGGGTCTCAAGGCCGATCTCGCTCTCTGGGATGTGGGCCGCCCCGGCGAGCTTGCCTATCCCCTTGGCTTCAATCCGCTTGCCGCCGTCATCCGCAATGGTGAACTCGTCCGCGGCAACCTCCCATGAACGAGGCCCAGCCCCTTTATGCCAAGGTCAAGGATCACATCCTTGGCCATATCCGCTCCGGCGCCTGGGCACCGGGCGCCAGGGTTCCGTCCGAGAACGAGCTGGTCGAAAGTTTCGGCATCAGCCGCATGACCGCCAACCGGGCGCTGCGTGAGCTCACCGCCGACGGCTATCTCGCCCGCGTCCCCGGTGTCGGCACCTTCGTGCGCGAGCCGCCCGCCCGCTCGAGCCTGGTTGAACTTCGCAACATCGCCGAGGAGATCGCGGCCCGCGGCCATCGCTACACCTCGCGCCTGGTTGCCCGCGAAGAAGTAACCGCGACTGCCGCCCTCACCGAAGAATTCGAGATGAAGACGCCGCAGCGGCTCTTTCATGTCGTCATCGTGCACGAGGAGAACGGCGTCCCCGTCCAGCTTGAGGACCGCCATGTCAATCCCTTCATGGTGCCAGCTTTCATGGGCCAGGATTTCACCGCGACGACACCCACCGCCTATCTGCTCGCCGCCGTTCCCGTCGATGAGCTTGAACACACCGTCGAGGCGATGATGCCCGATCTCCGGCAGCAGAAGCTCCTCGACATGCCGCATGCCGAGCCCTGCCTGGCGCTGCATCGCCGCTCATGGAGCAAGACCCATGTGGTGACCGTCGCCACTCTCATTTATCCCGCCAGCCGTTATGCCCTCTATAGCCGCTACAAGACCAGCGCCCGGGGCACGCTCGCTCAATAGGAGACACGTATGAATACCCGCCGCGACAACACCCGCCGCATCAAATCGCCGACCGGCAGCCAGATCACCGCCAAATCCTGGCTCACCGAAGCACCGCTCCGCATGCTGATGAACAATCTCGATCCGGACGTCGCCGAGCGCCCCGAGGAACTCGTCGTCTATGGCGGCATCGGCCGGGCGGCGCGCAACTGGGAGGCCTTCGACCGCATCGTGGCGGCCTTACGTTCGCTCGAAGCCGACGAAACCCTGCTGGTCCAGTCGGGCAAGCCGGTCGGCATTTTCCGCACCCACAAGGATGCGCCCCGCGTGCTCATCGCCAATTCCAACCTCGTGCCGCACTGGGGCACCTGGGACCATTTCAACGAGCTCGATCGCAAGGGCCTGATGATGTACGGCCAGATGACGGCGGGCTCGTGGATCTACATCGGCAGCCAAGGCATCGTGCAGGGCACCTACGAAACCTTCGCCGAACTGGGCCGCAAGCACTATGGCGGCAACCTGAAAGGCAAGTGGTTCTTGACCGCCGGCTTAGGGGGAATGGGCGGCGCGCAACCCTTGGCCGCCACCTTGGCCGGCGCCTCGATGATTGCGATTGAATGCCAGCCAAGCCGCATCGATTTCCGCCTGCGCACCCGCTACGTCGATACCAAGGCCTCGACCATCGACGAGGCCCTCGAAATCATCGACCGTTCGCACAGGGCCGGAAAGCCAATTTCGGTCGGCCTTCTCGGCAATGCCGCCGAACTGCTCCCCGAATTCGTCAAACGCGGCATCCGTCCCGATGCCGTCACCGACCAGACCTCGGCGCATGATCCGATCAACGGCTATCTCCCCGCCGGCTGGTCTTTAGCCGAATGGGAAGACAAGCGCGTCTCGAACCC
>JANMQL010000232.1:0-1589 GCA_031370475.1 Hyphomicrobiales bacterium
CAAGAAGCTGATTGTGGACAGCGTGGCCGATACCGCCAACGCCGGTAAGGCTCCGCCGCCGATGAAGAAGCCTAGCTTCTCCATCGCAAGCTAGCAGGATCGGATGAAGGATGGCCGGCCGTTTCAGTCTTCGACATGTCGCTGCTCCAGATCTATCGCCAATAGAGGAGCAGGCGGCGGACCCACGAGCAGGAGGCGAGGCGCAGGCGGCCTTCGCAGAGGCTCGGCCGGAAGCGCAGCCGACGGCGGCGCCCGCCGTCAAGCCATCGGGCAGCAATAAGCTGCTCGACGCCAAGGTGCGGCTCCATCGGCAGCTCATCGATGAAATCAATCTTTCGGCGCTTGAGAAACTGCCCGAAGATGAAATCAAACGCCACGTTCAGGGGCTTATTTCGAAATACGTGGTGGCCGAGCGGCTTGCCCTGAATGCGCACGAACTCGCCGAATTTACTTCGGAAATTCTCGACGAAATGGTCGGCCTCGGTCCGCTCGAGCCGCTGCTCAAGGACCCGAGCATCAGCGACATCCTGATCAACGGCCACGAGTCCACCTTCGTCGAGCGCGGCGGTCTGCTGGAGCCGGTGGCCTGCCGCTTCAAGGACGAGGCGCATCTCTTGCGCATCATCAACAAGATCGTCTCGGCGGTCGGCCGGCGGGTCGATGAATCGCATCCGCTCTGCGACGCCCGCCTGCTCGACGGCTCCCGCGTCAACGTGGCGGTGCGGCCGATCGGTGTCGACGGTCCCTTGGTGTCGATCCGTAAGTTTTCCAAGAAGCCTTTCAATCTCAGCAGATTGGTCGAAGTCGGCGCACTGCGGCCGCCAATGGCCGAAGTGCTGGCCGCGGCCGTGAAAGCGCGCATTACGACGATCATTTCGGGCGGCACCGGCTCCGGCAAGACGACCATGCTCAACGCGCTCTCGGGATTCATCTCGCCGAAGGAACGCCTGATCACGATCGAAGATGCAGCCGAACTCCAGCTGCAACAGCCCCACGTCGGCCGCATGGAAACAAGACCGCCCAATGTCGAGGGAAAGGGCGAAATTCGGCAGCGCGAACTCGTGAAGAACGCCCTTCGTATGCGGCCCGACCGCGTCATTCTCGGCGAATGCCGCGGCGAGGAGGCTTTCGACATGTTGCAGGCCATGAACACCGGCCACGAAGGCTCGATGGCGACGATCCATGCCAATACGCCGCGCGACGCGGTTTCCCGGCTCGAGCAAATGATCGGTATGGCAGGCCTACCGATGACGATCGCTTCGGTCCGAGGCCAGATCGCAGCCGCCATTCAACTCATCGTGCAGCTTCAACGCCAATCCGACGGTAAGCGCAAAGTCACCTCGATCGCGGAGATCACGGGACTCGAAGGCGACATCATCCAGATGCAGGAAATCTACAAGTACGTACGAACCGGGACTGCGGAAGACGGCGCGGTCCTCGGCCATTTCCAGGCCACCGGTGTGCGCCCGCGCTTCCTCTCCGAGCTCGTCGCCAAGGGCATCAAGATTCCGGGCACCTACTTCGACCCCGGGCAACCGCTTTGACCATGTTCGACTTCGACCCCATCTATGTGATCTACATCTTCGTCG